>JAYSSN010000182.1:0-10822 GCA_043720555.1 Rhodobacterales bacterium
CGGCCTGCATATTTCGGATCAAGGAACACCGCGAGCGATGCCACGTCTTCGGCCGGCACGGTTTCGGTATTGTAGGCGATGGCGGTGAACGCGTAGTCGGTCGGGATGAACCAGACACCTTCGTCATCGACGAAATCGGTGGATTCCAGCATGCGCGGCGCGATGTTGGCGAATTCGGGAATGCGGCTGGTATCCCACGGCTCGATCAGGCCCGCAGCCCGGTATTTCGGCACCATCTGCGAGCAAGGATGCACGACATCGGCCTTGAACCCGGACGAGACTTTCTGGAACGCCTCGTCATCGTCGGCGAAGAACGAATAGGTCGGCATGCTGCCGTGTGCGGCGATGTAGGCGGTATTCAGGCCCTCGATTTCCCATCCGGCCCAATCGAAAACCAGAAGATCAGGGTCGGCGGCACGGGCCGGCGTGGTCACGGCGAGCGCCAGCGCAGCGCTGGCGAATAAAGATGATCTGATCGTCATGTTTGCTCCTCGGCTGTTTGGTGAACGGTTGCCAGCGCCGAAGCCGGACCGTTCTGGCGAATGGAACGCTAGAATAGCACGGACGCTTGCACAAGCACCCAAGACAAGGTGTAAGTCGTCGCAGAGCCGGGCAAGACGGATCGGGCGATTTTTTTGGCACATCCGTGGTGACGTGCCTGTGAAGCGCCGTATCTGGCCCGTGTTTTTGGCGCAACGGGCAGCAGGAGCGGCGATGTTTCGGGCATTGGTGGTCGAAAAAGACGAGGCCGGCGCGGTCTCGGCAGCAGTGCGGACATTGGGCGATGATCGGTTGCCGGATGGCGATGTGACCGTGGCGGTCGAGTATTCGACGCTGAACTACAAGGACGGGCTTTGCCTGGGATCGGGCGGCGGGCTGGTGCGGTCATGGCCGCATGTGCCGGGCATCGATTTTGCCGGAGTGGTCGCGTCGTCGGACGACGCGCGCTATGCCCCCGGTGACCGGGTGGTGCTGACCGGCTGGCGCGTGGGCGAGACCTATTGGGGTGGCTATGCGACACGTGCACGGGTCAGGGCGGACTGGCTGGTGCCGTTGCCTGCCACGATTTCAACGCGCGCGGCGATGGCGGTGGGCACGGCGGGGTTCACCGCAATGCTGGCGGTGATGGCGCTGGAAGATCACGGGCTGCGCCCTGACAAGGGCGAGGTGCTGGTGACCGGGGCGGCCGGTGGCGTGGGGTCGGTGGCAACGGCGATCCTGGCGCATCTGGGCTATCAGGTGGTGGCTGTCACCGGGCGGCCCGAGACGGAAGGCTATCTGCGCGAACTGGGCGCCAGCCGGATCATCCCGCGCGCCGAGATTGCCGAAACCGTGAAGCGCCCGCTGGAGAGCGAGATGTGGGCGGGCTGCATCGACGCCGTGGGCGGCGCGATGCTGGCGCGTGTGCTGGGACAGATGAAATACAACGCATCGGTGGCAGCGGTGGGGTTGGCGGGCGGCGCCAACCTGCCGGCATCGGTGATCCCTTTCCTGTTGCGCGGGGTCAATCTGCTGGGCATCGATTCCGTGCTGCGGCCCTACGCCGACCGGGTCCGGGCGTGGGACCGGATCGCGCGGGATTTGCCAATGGCGCAGTTGGAAGCGATGATCCGGCCTGCAACACTGGCCGAACTGCCAGCGCTGGGGGCAGCGATCCTGAAGGGCGATGTGCAGGGACGGATTGTGGTGGATGTGAACGCGTGAACTGACAGCCGTCAACTTCCGCGCTTTTCGCAAATTATCGCGGATCATTGCGCGCTTTCTGGTTGAGTGCGCCCAGGTTATGAAAACATCGCGTGACCGGCGCGGGGTGATGGTTGCACAACCCTGCCGCTTGACCCCGCATCGGCCACGGGCCACGACGGTGCGCAAAGGAGCCCATGATGCTTGACCTTGATTTCGTGCGGGGCCAGTTCCCCGCCTTTGCAGCCCCTGGTTTCGCCGGGCAGGCGCATTTTGAAAACGCCGGCGGGTCGTACCCCTGCCGTCAGGTGGTCGACCGCCTGACCCGGTTCTACACCGACCGCAAGGTGCAGCCCTATCACCCGTTCCCGCCCTCCGAGATCGGCGGGGCAGAGATGGACGAGGCGCGCGCGCGATTGGCCGCACTGATGGGCGTGGCGGAGGACGAGCTGAGCTTCGGCCCCTCGACCTCGGCCAATACCTATGTGCTGGCACAGGCGGTGCGGCAGTGGATGGCGGGCAAGGGTGCTGTCGTTGTGACCAATCAGGATCACGAGGCGAATTCGGGCGTCTGGCGCAGGCTGGCCGATAGCGGCGTCGAGGTGCGCGAATGGCGGGTGGACCCGGCGACGGGGCTGCTGGACACCGCCCGTCTGGCCGCTTTGCTGGCCGACGGGCAGGTGCGGCTGGTGGCATTTCCCCATTGTTCCAACGTGGTGGCCGCGATCAACCCGGTGGCGGAGATCTGCACGATGGCACGGAATGCGGGGGCGTGGTCGGTGGTGGACGGGGTCAGCTATGCGCCGCACGGGCTGCCGGATATTACGGCACTGGGGTGCGATGTGTATCTGTTTTCGGCCTACAAGACGTATGGCCCGCATCAGGGGATCATGGTGATCCGCCAGAGGATGGGTGCTGCGCTGCCAGCGCAGTGCCACTATTTCAACGCGGACGTGCTGTACCAGCGGTTCACCCCAGCCGGC
Source organism: Rhodobacterales bacterium (assembly GCA_043720555.1). Taxonomy (GTDB): domain Bacteria; phylum Pseudomonadota; class Alphaproteobacteria; order Rhodobacterales; family Rhodobacteraceae; genus JAAFHS01. The sequence goes on from JAYSSN010000182.1 coordinate 2,667, forward strand.
CCGGATCATGCCCAGATCGCGGCCTGCGCGGGGATGGCGGATTATATTGATGATCTGGCGGCGCATCACGGAGTGAGCGGCGATGCGCCGGCGCGCAACCGGGGTGTGCATGATCTGATGCGCGCGGCCGAGGTGGCGGTGGTGGCCCCGTTGCTGGACTACCTCGCCGCCCGCAATGACCTGCGCCTGATCGGGCCGCGCCGCGCGGCGGATCGCGCACCGACGGTAGCGGTGGAACTGGCGGGGGCGGCAGAGCCCGTGGCACGGGCCTTGGGCGATCTGGGGATCAACTGCGGGGGTGGGCATTTCTATGGCATCCGGCCACTGACGGCGATGGGGGTGGACCCGGACAAGGGCGTGCTGCGTCTGAGCCTGGTGCACTACACCAGTGCGGCTGACGTCACGCGGCTGATCGGTGCGCTTGACCGGGTGTTACAGGGCGAAAGTTCTTGAAGGCAGAATTTTCAGGGGGCTGTGTACCGCTTCTGGTGCAGCGGCGCATTTGCCCCCGCAGGATATTTCGGCAAATGTGAAAGGGAAAGTGATCCGGATTGAAAGTCTGTGCGTAAGCACATGAAAATGAAAGATTTCCGGGCCCATGACTGACGCACCCCTGATCTTGTGGTTTCGCCGCGATTTGCGGTTGAGCGATCATCCCATGCTGGCGGCGGCGGTGGCATCCGGGCGCGCGGTAATCCCGCTGTTCATTCTGGACCCCGAGACGGACAGCATTGGTGCTGCGGCGAAGTGGCGGCTTGGCTTGTCGCTGGCAGATTTTTCGACGCGGTTGCAAGGGCTTGGCGTGCGGCTGATCTTGCGGCGGGGGGCGGCGCTGGAGGTGCTGGCCGCGCTGATTGCCGAGACCGGGGCGGCCGGGGTGCACTGGTCGCGGCTGTACGATCCGGCCGCGATTGCGCGCGACACCGCGATAAAGTCCGCGCTGATGGGGGGGGGGGAGGTGGTCAGCCATGCGGGCCATCTGCTGCACGAACCCCATACGGTTGCGACGGGCGCCGGCGGGTTCTACCGCGTGTATACGCCCTTCTGGCGGGCGGTGAAGAATTGCGACGTGGCGTTGCCCGCGCCCGCGCCAAGGATGCTGCGGGGGCCTGCGGTCTGGCCTGCGTCGGATGATCTGAACGATTGGCAACTGGGCGCGGCGATGCAGCGCGGGGCAAAGGTTGTTCTGGCCCATCAGCGGGTGGGCGAAGTGGCGGCGCTGGACCGGCTGGACTGGTTCTTGTCGGGTGTTGTGGATGACTACGGCGTCGCACGCAACCTCTGTGCAGTGGCGGGCACATCGGGGTTGTCGCAGAACCTTGCACTTGGCGAGATCGGGCCGCGCACGGTGTGGTTTGGCGGAATGCGGGCGCTGCATGAAGGGCACGCGGGAGCCGAGACGTTTCTGAAGGAACTGATCTGGCGCGAATTTTCATACCATCTGATGTTCCACACGCCCCATATCATCCATGCCAACTGGAAGCCCGCGTGGGACAGCTTTCCCTGGCGTAGTGATAATGCGGACGCGGACTGCTGGAAGCGGGGCATGACGGGTGAGCCTTTCGTCGATGCCGCAATGCGTGAGATGTATGTCACGGGCACCATGCACAACCGGGGCCGGATGATCGTGGCGAGTTACCTGACCAAGCATCTGATGACGCATTGGCGCGTCGGGCTGGACTGGTTCGCCGACTGCCTGACCGACTGGGATCCGGCGGCCAATGCCATGGGCTGGCAGTGGGCGGCGGGGTCGGGGCCGGATTCCGCGCCCTATTTCCGGGTGTTCAACCCCGCGTCGCAAGCGGAAAAGTTCGATGCCGATGCCGTCTATCGCAAACGGTTCGTGGCCGAGTTGTCGCGCAATCCCGGTGCCGACGCACGGGCGTATTTCGACGCCGTGCCGCGTGCCTGGGCGCTTGACCCCACCCGTCCTTATCCGCAGCCCCTGATTGACCTTGGCGAAGGTCGGGCGCGGGCACTAAGGGCCTATTCCGAGAGAAACTGTTGAGCATGCGCGACCTATCGGTGACGCTGACCACCCCAATGCCCCCGGAGGAGGACATGGTTATTCTGACGTCCACGAAGGGTCAGCGGGGCCTGCCGCGCTACTTTGCGACGGCCTTCGAGGTGGCCTGTGGATTGCAGTACGGGCGGCTGGATTTCGTGCTGCCCGACGGGCGGCGGTTTCGCGCCGAAGGGGCCAGACCCGGCCCGGTGGCGGACATCACGATCCACAACCCCGATACCTTTGGCCGTCTGATCCGCGAGGGCGATCTGGGGTTCTGCGAGGCATATCTGGATGGCTGGTGGTCCACCCCGGACCTGATGGCGTTCATGGATCTGGTGCATCAGGACAACAACGATGTCTATGATGGCTATCCCGGCATGGGCCTGATCCGGGCCTATGAAAAGCTGCGGTTCTGGTGGCAGTCCAACAGCAAGGTGCAGGCGAAAAAGAACATCGCCTATCACTATGATCTGGGGAACGATTTCTACCGGCTGTGGCTGGATGACACGATGACCTATTCATCGGCGCTGTTCCGGACCGGGCAGGAAAGTCTGGAAATGGCGCAACAGCAGAAATACGCGAGCATGGTCGATCAGATGGGCGCGCAGGCAGGGGATCATGTGCTGGAAATCGGCTGCGGCTGGGGCGGGTTTGCCGAATATGCGGCTGGCGTGCGGGGGCTTCGGGTGACGGGGCTGACCATCAGTCAGGCGCAGCATGACTATGCCGTCGAACGCATCCGCAGGGCGGGCCTGTCGGACCGGGTCGAGATCAAGATGCAGGACTACCGCGATGAGACGGGGCTTTACGACGGCATCGCGTCGATCGAGATGTTCGAGGCGGTGGGCGAGCGGTACTGGCCCACCTATTTCAACACCCTGCGGGACCGTCTGAAGCCAGGGCGCCACGCCACGCTGCAAATCATCACGGTGCCGGACACACGCTGGGACGTGTACAGGCGGGGGGTGGATTTCATCCAGAAGTACATCTTTCCGGGCGGAATGCTGCCATCGCCTGCCGCGTTGCGGGCGGAAATTGACCGCGCCGGGCTGCGCCTGAAAGGGTCCATCGAGTTTGGCCAAAGCTATAGCCAGACCTTGCGCCGCTGGCATGACGATTTCAACGCGCGCTGGCCGGACGTGGCCAAGATGGGTTTTGATGACCGGTTTCGCCGGATGTGGAACTTTTATCTGACCTCTTGCGCCGGAACCTTCCTCGGCGGAAACTGTGACGTAACGCAGATCACCGTGACACGTCCGTAAAGGGTCAATATGCCAACTGCCGCCAAACTCGTCGCCTCGGTTTTCTTTGGATTACTGGGCTATTTCGCTGCTGATCTTTACGCACAGGCCCTGACAGACGGGACGCGCACGACGTATCTGCGCGAGGGCTGTGCGGTGATCGGGCTGATCTGCGGCTGGCGGGTGATGGGCAACATCGCAGGCAAGGGCAAGGGGATGGGCGATGCGCTGGGGTCAGGCATCCGCACGGCCCTGACAGCGGTGTTCTTTTCGCTGCTGCTGTTTGCGATTTACGAGATGGTCGTCACCTCGACCAAGGGCTTTTACGACGGCCCGATGGAGGCGGTGCTGGCCATCTTTGACATCATGCTGGATTATGCCCGTGCCTTGCTGACACCCGAGGTCGTGGTCGCGGTCTTTGGTGGCGGCGCAGTGGGCGGCATGTTCACCGAATGGACTGCCCGCCGGTGGCCGTGACCGCAGCGGTGACGCAGGATTTCTTCTTTTTCGGCACGTTGTGCCATGCGCCGTTGTTGCGGGTCGTGCTTGGCCGCGATGTGGCCGTGCAGTCCGCCGAGGTGCCGGATCACCGCGTGGCATGCGCCGAAGGGCAGAGCTTTCCGCTGCTCGTGCCTGAACCGGGCCGCGCGGCACCCGGCGTGCTGGTGCGCGGGCTGACAAAGCCCGATATCGCGCGGCTGGATTTCTACACGGCGGGCTTTGCCTGCGTTGCCCGCGATCTTGCGGTGGTGGCCGATCCGCCAAGCATTGCGCGCGTGTATTTTGCGGTGCCGGGCCAGTGGACGCCGGGGGGCGATTGGCGCTTTGCCGACTGGCAGGCGGAATGGGCGGATGTGGTGACGGCGACGGCGGGCGATTTCATGGCGCTGTACGGGGGCTATGCGCCGCATACTGTGCGCCAACGCTATGGGGCAATGCTGGTGCGGGGCGCGTCGCGGCTGCGGGCGGCGCGCGGCGCGCCCACCGCCTTGCGCCGTGCGATGGTGCCGGGCGATGTGCATGTGGATGCCCGCACCACGCCCTATGCCAATTTCTTTGCGGTCGAGGAGTACGATCTGCGCTTTCGCCGCTTTGATGGGACGATGAGCGCGCAGGTCAACCGCGCCACGTTCATTTCCGGCGATGCTGTGACGGTGCTGCCCTATGATCGCGTGCGCGACCGGGTGCTGCTGATCGAACAGTTCCGTCCCGGCCCTTTTGCGCGTGGCGATACTCAGCCCTGGTTGCTGGAGGCGATTGCCGGGCGCATTGACCCTGGCGAGACGCCAGAGGGAGCCGCCCGGCGCGAGGCGGTGGAAGAGGCGGGGCTGGCGCTGGGACAGATGCTGTATGTCGGGGGATATTACCCGTCACCGGGGGCGAAGGCGGAATACATCTATTCCTACGTCGCACTGGCCGATCTGCCGGATGGCACCGCCGGCATGTTCGGGGTGGCGGGCGAGGCCGAGGATATCCGCGGCCACCTCGTCAGCTTTGACGCGTTGATGGCGCTGGTGGCCAGCGGCGAGGTGAACAACGCCCCGCTGCTGCTGACGGTGCTGTGGTTGCAAAGGGAACGCGGGCGGCTGCGTTAGGGCGCCCCATACCGACGGTGGTTGGCGGCGTGAACGTCCATCCGGCGCCGTATTGCCATGCGGTTAATCCGTCTTTAACCAAAGCGCGGCAAGGTCGGGGAATGAAACGTCTTTTCCTGCCCCTGCTGCTGGCCGCTTGCGGTGCGCAACCGACGCCCGGCCTGTTCGGGGCCGACCGAGTCACGGTGACGCGGGACGGGCGCGACTATGTTGTTTTCCAAAAGGACGATCTGGTCGAGGTGATCCGCCTTGGCCATGCCAGACGCGGCGACCATCAGGTCATCCGCGCCCAAATGATCGCGCTGATCCCCGAAGTGACCGGCTGCCGCCTGGTGGAACGCACTGTGCAGGGCGACAGTGGCGAGATGCGGGGCCGTATCAACTGCCCCGGCGGTTAAGGATCAGAACCCAGCCCGCATAAGCAAACGCGGCAAAGAACAGGATCGCCCAGCCGGGGTTGCCCGTCCAGAGTTCGATCGCGGCCGGAGGCAACGGGGCCAGCGTGGTGACCCACCGCACCCATGATTTGCGGAAAAACGGATCGTCCCGGTCGAGAAATGGTCTGCGTGCCACTGTGTTACCGCCTTTTTCGTGCTTTGCCGCCGCGCATGCCCGCACGGCCCCCGGTGGACCGCCCGGCCATCTTGACCGCCGCCTCTGATGCTTGCTCGACCGCTGATTGCCTGGCCAGCGGATCATCCGACACAGCCAGTTCCACCGCCTCCAGCCGCTTCACCTCATCGCGCAGGCGGGCAGCTTCCTCGAATTCCAGGTTCTCGGCCGCTTTGCGCATTTGCAGGCGCAGCGCATCCAGATGGGCGGCAAGGTTCTGACCGACAAGGTGTTTGTCGACCTTTGCAGTGACGCGCGACATGTCGGTATCGCCTTTCCACAGGCCGGCCAGCACGTCCTCGACGTTCTTTTTCACGGTTTCCGGAGTGATACCGTGCTTGATGTTATAGGCCACCTGCTTTTCCCGCCGCCGGTTGGTTTCGCCCAAAGCGCGCTCCATGCTGCCGGTGATGCGATCGGCATACATGATGACGCGGCCATCCGCGTTCCGCGCCGCCCGCCCGATGGTCTGGATCAGGCTGGTTTCGGACCGCAGAAAGCCTTCCTTGTCGGCATCCAGAATCGCCACCAGTCCGCATTCCGGGATATCCAGCCCTTCGCGCAAAAGGTTGATCCCGACCAGCACATCAAATGCCCCCAGCCGCAAATCGCGCAGAATTTCAATGCGTTCGATGGTGTCGATGTCAGAGTGCATATAGCGGATGCGAATGCCCTGTTCGTGGAAGTATTCGGTCAGATCTTCGGCCATGCGTTTCGTCAGGGTGGTGACCAGTATCCGCAGCCCCCGCGCCGCGACGCGCCGGATTTCGTCCAGCAGATCATCCACCTGCATGTCGACGGGGCGGATTTCGACAGGCGGGTCCAATAGCCCCGTCGGTCGGATCACCTGTTCGGTAAAGACCCCGCCCGTCTGTTCCATCTCCCACGCGGCGGGGGTGGCGGAGACGAACACCGATTGCGGGCGCATCGCATCCCATTCTTCAAACTTCAGTGGCCGGTTATCCATGCAACTGGGCAGGCGGAACCCGTGTTCGGCCAGAGTCATCTTGCGGCGGAAGTCGCCCTTGTACATGCCACCGATCTGGGGCACCGAAACGTGGGATTCATCTGCAAAAACAATGGCATTGTCGGGAATGAATTCAAACAGCGTGGGTGGTGGCTCACCCGGAGCGCGGCCTGTCAGGTAGCGCGAATAATTCTCGATCCCGTTGCAGACGCCGGTCGCCTCCAACATTTCCAGATCAAAGTTGCAGCGTTGCTCCAGACGCTGCGCCTCCAGCAATTTACCCTCGTTCACGAACTGATCAAGCCGGTGGCGCAGTTCTTGTTTGATGCCCTGGATCGCTTGCTTCATCGTTGGGCGGGGGGTCACATAGTGGCTGTTGGCGTAGATGCGGATTTGTTTGAAGCTGTCGGTCTTGGCCCCGGTAAGTGGATCAAACTCCGTAATTGATTCAAGCTCTTCACCAAAAAAACTGAACCGCCAGGCGCGGTCGTCAAGGTGCGCGGGCCACACCTCGACACTGTCGCCGCGCACCCGGAAGCAGCCGCGTTGAAACGCCTGATCATTGCGCCGGTAGGCTTGGGCCACCAGTTCGCCCAGCACCTTGCGCTGGTCATATGATTGCCCGACCAGCAAATCCTGCGTCATCGCCGAATAGGTTTCCACCGACCCGATGCCATAGATGCACGACACCGATGCCACGATGATCACATCATCGCGTTCCAACAGCGCACGGGTGGCCGAATGGCGCATCCGGTCGATCTGTTCGTTGATCTGCGATTCTTTTTCGATAAAGGTGTCCGACCGCGCAACATAGGCCTCGGGCTGGTAATAATCGTAGTAGGACACGAAATATTCAACGGCGTTTTCAGGAAAGAAGCCTTTGAATTCGCCGTATAATTGTGCCGCCAGCGTCTTGTTCGGCGCAAGAATAATCGCCGGGCGCTGCGTCTGTTCGATGATCTTGGCCATGGTAAAGGTTTTGCCGGTGCCGGTGGCCCCCAGCAGCACCTGATTGTGTTCGCCCGCATCAATCCCTGCTACCAATTCCGCAATCGCGGTCGGTTGATCCCCCGCAGGCTCAAACGGGGTCGACAGCACAAAGCGCTGCCCACCTTCAAGCTTAGGGCGGCTCAGAACCTCGGGCCGGATGGAAATCGTATTGGTGTTGTTATGAGGCATGGCTGATTCCCTATGCAGACCTTAGATTTGATCTGTTTTTGTTCTTGTTCAAGGGCCAATGCCAAGTTCGTTAACCAAGCTTACCGAACCCTTCACACAAGCCGCTCAATTTTAACGAAAATACCAGATATCCGCGCATCTTTTGGTTGAGTTCCGTTTTTGTTCGCGCCATAGTGCACCTGCAAGCAGCCTTCGAAGCTGTCGGCTGGCCGCACCACACCACCCACCCCACACCCCAGTAGCCAGCCGACAGTACCTTGCACCTTGCGCATCGCCGCGGATTTCGGAATATACGCATGTCCACATCGAAGGTGCCTCATGCGCGCGAAAATCTACCAACCTGCCAGAACTGCCACGCAATCGGGCACCGCCAAAACATCCGGCTGGGTGCTTGAATTTGCGCCCGCCGCCGCCCGCGAAGTTGACCCGCTGATGGGCTGGACATCATCAGATGATATGGACAGTCAGGTGCGCCTGCGGTTCGATACGTTGCAGGCGGCACAAGACTATGCAGCGGCACAGGGCATCGAGGTGGATGTGCAAATCCCCAAAAC
>JAYSSN010000183.1:0-4039 GCA_043720555.1 Rhodobacterales bacterium
CGCCACATCCGCAGCCCGCGCGGCCTCGCTTTCGGGCACCGCCAGCCGGCCCATGATCACATCGCGCACATACCACGCCTGCGCGTCGAACATGTTGAACGTGTACCACTGATCCTGCATCCCCAGATAGAACAGCCTGGGATTTCTGACCCATGCCACTCCCTTGTACAGATCCGCAGTGGCCAGTCGGTTTTTCGTGCGCAACCGCAACTCATCGGGCAGAAACGGGAAATGATGCTGATACCCGGTGCACAGAATAACTGCATCGACATGGGCCGTGCTGCCGTCTTTGAACGTCGCGGTGTTGCCATCGACCCGCACCAGTAACGGCACCTCTTGCCAGTTATCCGGCCAATCATACCCCATCGGCGCAGTGCGGTGGGACACCGTCACCGATTTGCAACCGTATTTCCAGCATTGCGAGCCGATATCCTCGGCCGAATAACTGGTGCCGACGACCAGAATGTCCTTGCCCGCGAATTCGCGCGCATCGCGGAAATCATGGGCGTGCAGAATGCGGCCGTTGAAAGCGGCAAAACCCGGAAACTCGGGCACATTCGGGGTTGAAAAATGCCCCGACGCAACCACGACATGATCGAACACCTCCGTATAGGTATGGTCCCGCTTCAGATCATGCACCGTGACGGTAAACTTGCCCGACACGTCGTCATAGGTCACCATCCGCACCGGCGTACGAAACCGGATCCAGCCGCGCACATCGGCCTTTTGCACCCGGCCTTCGATGTAATCAAACAGCACTGCCCGCGGCGGGTAGCTGCCGATCTGCTGGCCAAAATGCTCTTCAAACGTGTAATCGGCAAATTCCAGCCCCTCTTTCGGCCCGTTCGACCACAGATAGCGGTACATCGATCCATGCACCGGCTCGCCATATTCATCGACGCCGGTACGCCACGAGTAGTTCCAAAGCCCGCCCCAGTTGTCCTGCTTTTCAAAGCACACGACCTCGGGGATGTCCGCCCCGTTCTGCGCAGCCGATTGAAACGCCCGTAGTTGTGCAAGGCCAGACGGCCCTGCGCCAATGACTGCAACGCGTTTTGTCATCGTGGTCTCCCGGTTTGGACAATGCTGTGGTCACCGCTCGCATGTGACTTCATATCTCTAGAAAGTATATGCACTACATGTCAAATATTATTCCTTAAATGAAACCAGACAGGCCCGCCACATCGGCGAACGGCGGATTTGCGGCAAACGAGCGTGCCCGTCAGGTCCGTCACGCGTGTTCTTACCAGTATGCATATGATACCAAACATTTTTATCATGTCTTTGCACTGTCGGCGCCCGCATCGCTCCGCCTGATAACGCGGCAGGCGACCCTCGACGACAACAGGTTTTCCATGCAGATGGCCACGTCGCGAGGCCGATCATGTCACGCGGTGGCGATCTGTCTCGCAAGTCCCACGCGGTCCATGCCATGCACCCCACGCCGTGAAGCAGCTCCGCGGCGCGTGTGGGGCACCATAACCATTTCCTGCCCGTGATCGGGGTTCACGCACAATCGGCGCGCCAACGAAAAATATGTGGAAGCCGATGGAACCGTCTGGTGCGCGGGTGCGTTTGGTCAATGATCGGTGCAAGTTTGCGCTCCCTGTCCAAATATGCCTGATCGTCTGATTGCCGGGTCACGTCCCCTGATCCGGCGCCAACCGCCGAGACTGCAACAGCAGTCTCGGCGGTTGTTCTATATCAGCGGGCGTTTTTCTTCGGTTGTGTTTTCCATCATTGCAATGCGCGCCAGCTCCGCGCGCGCAATGATGCGCAGGGTGCCATCCTGCCATTTGACAATCTGGCGCTCGCGCAACCGGGCCAGTGTCTTGTTCGTGTGCACCAGCGAAAGCCCCAGCGCATCGGCAAGGTCCTGTTGGCGAAACGGAAGCGGCACCTCTGTCGCCGATCCGACCCCGACGGCACGCAACCGCGCCTCGATCCGCAGCAACGCCCAGGCGACACGCTCCGTCGCATCGCGCTGGCCCAGTGTGACAACGGTTTCCCCCAGAAAGTGTTCTTCAACCGCTGCGATCCACGTGATGTCGAAGGCGCGGTTCGGCTGTGCCTTGAACAAGTTCCACAAATCGTCGCGCTTGAACGCGCACAGGACCATTGCCGTGGTCGCCTCGACGGAGTGTTTCATCTCGCCCAGCAGACGGGCCTGCAGTCCGGTAAGATCTCCGGGAAACAGAAAGTTGATAACCTGGCGTCGACCGTTTTCCAGCACTGTATAGCGCGTTCCCATGCCTGACAGCACGGTGTACAGCTGCGGGCTGTTCGACCCTTCCATCAGGATTGTCGTGCCGGGATCGACGCTCAGTTCGCCTGTCTTGAAGCGTTCCATGAAGGAAACCTCTTCCTCGGTGAACGGCACGAACAGCGTTTTCTTTCGTAGCGGGCAGGCCGCACAGGCAACCGTCATGGCAACTGTCCTTTGCTATGTCGCAGTTTAATGCAGGCTTTCCTTATCGATTCCATAAGGGCGTTTTTACGAAGGATTCGCCATGTCGAAATCGATCCACCACGACGTTTCCGCCGACGCTCCGGCCTATCTCATCATGGTCCAACCCGCACTGGTCGCACAGGATATCGCATTGACGATTTCCGATCACGCACCGCAGGCACCACTATTGTTCGTATCGTCGGCTGACCATGCCCTGCGCGCCCTCGAATCTGTCCGCGCGGTCGCAGTGGCCTACCTTTCCATGGATCCGCATGTTTTTGCCGAGTCTGGTTTGGCGTCGGCCATCAGATCGCGCGGTGGAAACGTCATGCTGATCGGCGATGCGGCCGAGGATGTGGGTGCGGGGGTTGGCTGGCGCGCTTTGGTCCGGCCTTTTTCAATCGAAACGGTGCAAGCGACGCTTGCACAAATCGATGCATGAGCCGCGTGCCAAGACCCCGGGGAAGATGCCCGGGGTCTTGCGCCATTATCAGTCGTCCAGACGTTCGATGACGGCCTGTGCAAACGCGTTGACCATGGCTTCATAGTATTCACGGCTGTCCATGCTCAGCGACGCGAGGTCAGCCCCTTCGGGCAGCAACACAATCGCCTGATCCATCGTGATCATCAGCTCGTATGAACTGGACAGCGTCTTGTCGGTTTCTGAAGCCACACGCACACTGCCGACCAGCTTGCTGTCGGCGATGTTCATCACCTCTTGAAACGCACTGGCCAACTCGACCTCTGACAGATCGACCGTGATGGTTGCGCCGTCTTCGGCGATCCGGTCCGTGAGCCGTGCAACGATTGCGGTTTCCAGATCATCCGAAATGGTTGTCCAATACGTTGCAGCCTGCGCGTTCTGAATGGCCGTCAGGTCGATCGACACATCCACGTCCTTTACGGTGGGCAGATCCTGCGCCCATACGGCACTGGCAAGCAAAGACGCGGTAATGGTTGTGAAAAAGGGAATACGAATCATTTTCGGCATCCTTCATAAGGGTTGGGTCCGTCAGTGATCTGACTGAACCGGACCCATGGTAACGCCTGACACGATGAAGCGTTCCCGACGGCGCGCACCACGCCGCCTTTGGTTGCGCGACGTGGCTCCGCTTATGCAACAGGATACTGAAATCAACTGACGAGCGTTTCGGTAGATGAAAAGAACATCGCCTGACTGACCGCAGAGCGCACCTGATCTTCCGAAAATGGCTTTGTGATCAGAAATGCGGGTTCGGGGCGATTTCCTGTCAACAGCCTTTCGGGGAACGCGGAAATGAAGATCACGGGAACGTCGTCAAACTGCGCGAGAATGTCATTTACCGCGTCAATCCCCGAAGAATTGTCAGCAAGCTGGATATCGGCCAGGATCAGGTCGGGGCGTTCGGACGATGCCAGCGCCACCGCTTCGGTCCGCGTGCGCGCGATACCGGTCACGGAATGCCCCATTTCCCGCACGATGGCGACGATGTCCATGGCGATGATCGCCTCATCCTCGATGACCATGATCCGGCCGGCCACCGACGCCTCCATCTCGCGCATCGCCGATGCGATCAGATGTTCGACATCTTCGGGGTCAATCTGCATGAT
>JAYSSN010000184.1:0-10802 GCA_043720555.1 Rhodobacterales bacterium
CAACTGGCAGCCTGCGATGATTAGGCCCACCAGCCGGGGGCTTCAATCACACGAACGCGGCGGCGGCAAGAAACAGCGCAAGGATCAACCCGGCATCCCGGTTCGAGCGGAACACCCGCAGGCAGGTCGCCGGGTCATTCACGTCAAGGCCGCGCAGCTGCCAAGCCAGGTGCCAGCCAAAGGCCCAGACCCCCGCAAGCCCCGCAACCATGGCCAGAATCCCCGCATCAATCAGCGCCACAATCACCGCCACGCCGGCGAGCGCGACGCTTGCCACCAGAAACCCCCGCAGCCACGGCAGCGAATTCTGACCCAACAACCGTGCGGTTGATTTCACCCCGATCAGCGCATCGTCCTCGCGGTCCTGATGGGCGTAGATCGTGTCGTAAAACAGCGTCCACGCGATCCCGCTGGCATAAAGCAGCACCGCAGGCAGGCCAAGGCTGCCCTGATGCGCTGTCCAGGCAAACAGCGCGCCCCAGTTGAAGGCAATCCCCAGAAACAGCTGCGGCCACCAGGTGAACCGCTTGGCAAAGGGATAAATCGCCACCGGCAGCAACGCCGCGATCCCAAGAAAAACTGACGCCCAGTTATAACTGAACAGGATGCTGGCGGCGACGGCGGCCTGTGCCACCATCCAGATCACTGCCTGCCTGACCGTCACCTGCCCCGATGGCAGTGGCCTGCTGCGGGTGCGTTCGACATGCCCGTCAATCTTGCGATCCGTGATGTCGTTCCAGGTGCAGCCTGCCCCCCGCATCAGGAACGCCCCCACGGCGCAGCCCGGCACGATCCACAGATCCCACAGGCGCGGGGCACCCGTGGCCGCCGCAAGCGCCACACCCCAGAGGCAGGGAATGAACAAAAGCCACGTGCCGATGGGCCGGTCCGCGCGGGACAGCCGCAGATAGGGACGCGCCGCCACCGGTGCCAGCGTATCGACCCAATTTCCGCGCGGGGCATCAGCAACAGCCTCTGGCATTTGCGACGGCTGGGTCATAGGTTTCCTGCATGAATGCGAAAGTCAGGCTTTATGTAGATCACGCCTTGGCGCAGGGGCAAGCCGTGCCTTTGCGCGACGATCAGGCGCATTACCTGTTTGGCGTGATGCGTCTTGGTCCCGGTGACGCCGTGGCGCTGTTCAACGGGCGTGACGGCGAATGGCGCGCAACGGTGGCGCAGGCCGGCAAACGCGGCGGCATCCTGACATGTGAGGCGCAAACCGCGCCGCTGCGCCTGCCCCCCGATCTGTGGCTGCTGTTCGCGCCGATCAAAAAGGCCCGCACCGATTTCATCGTCGAAAAAGCCACCGAATTGGGTGCCGCCCGCATTATTCCCGTGCACACCCGGCATACCAATGCCGACCGCATCCGGCAGGACCGGCTTCAGGCCCATGCCGTTGAGGCGGCCGAACAATGCGGCGGCACCTTCGTGCCCGAAGTGACCGACCTGCATCAGCTGGATCGCCTTGTGGCGGACTGGCCGGCTGACCGTCGTCTGCTGTGGTGCGACGAAGCCATGGTCGGCCGCCCGGTCAGCTTGCGCGATCACCCCCCCGGCCCATGGGCGATCCTGATCGGGCCTGAAGGCGGATTTTCAGGCGACGAGCAAACCCGCCTGCGCGCCCTGCCGCAAACCACCGCCATCAGTCTTGGCCCCCGCATCCTGCGCGCCGATACGGCAGCGGTGGCAGCCCTGACGTTGTGGCAGGCCGCGTTGGGGGATTGGCGATGATCCGTCCCGCAGTCAGCGACGCGGCCTATCGCCTGCGCGAGGTGATTGCCGCAGGGCTGGCTGCGACCTTCGGGCTTTGGTTGGTCTGGCTGGGGGGGTATGTGCTGTTTCCACTCGGTTTCGCCATCCTCGCCGTTGCGGCGGCCTGGGGTGTCACCGCGCTTCGCCGGGTGCGCTTTGCCCAAGAGGTGGCGGCTCCGGGGATGGTTGAAGTGGATGAAGGTCAGGTGGGTTACCTCGGCCCCACTTTCGGCGGTTATGTCGCACTGCCGGATCTGGTGGAGTTGCGGCTGGTCACCATGCATGGCCGCAGGCTGTGGCGGCTCAAGCAGGCAGACGCGCAGACCTTGCTGATCCCCGTGGACGCCGCCGGGGCCGAACGGTTGTTCGATGCCTTCGCATCTTTGCCGGGCATGGACATCGCGGCCCTTGTGGACGCGGCAGATGCGCCGCAGGTTGCAGGGCGCGAGGGCCTGCCCGCGCGGCAGGGCGACGGGCCGGCAGCGCAGCCCGCCATGCGGCTGATCTGGCGCAGGCAGCGGGCAATCGCGCCGCGCTGATCGGTATCCGGGCGGCGGTATGACCAGAAGGCGGCCGCGCGACGCTCACCGGTCCGAATGGTTTCTGCGCATGACGGACACTTGACTAAGGCCGCGCGCCCGGTCAGGTCTATGCGTCCCACAGGTGAGGCTTTCGTTCCATGTCGATCCCACAATCCGGCGGCGGGCCGATTGAAACCTTCATCCAGCTGGCCGACTACATGGCCTCGGGCTGCAAGCCAAAAGACCAGTGGCGTATCGGCACCGAGCATGAAAAATTCGGCTGGCTGACCGCCAGCCACCTGCCGCTGCCCTACGCCGGGGATGCTTCGATTTCAGCGCTGTTTCAGGGGCTTGCGGAACGCCACGGCTGGACACCGATGCGCGAAGGCGAACACGTGATCGGCCTGAAACGGGGTGGGGCGAACATCAGCCTGGAACCCGGCGGGCAGTTTGAGCTGTCCGGCGATACGGTGGCGACGCTGCACGACACCGCAGCCGAACTGCGCCAGCATCTGGACGAGGTGGCCAGCATTGCGGCCCCCCTCGGCATCCGCTTCATGGGGATCGGTGCGGCGCCCGAGTGGTCCCACGAGCAGATGCCGGTCATGCCCAAGGGCCGTTACCGCCTGATGACGCAGTACATGGGCAAGGTCGGCACTCACGGCACCCAGATGATGTATCGCACCAGCACCGTGCAGGTGAACCTCGACTATGCCTCCGAAGCCGACATGGTGAAAAAGCTGCGCGTGGCAATTGCCCTGCAACCGGTCGCCACTGCGCTTTTCGCCTCCAGCCCGTTCTTCGACGGCAAACCCAATGGCCACCGCAGCTGGCGCGCGCGCATCTGGCGGGGGCTGGATGACAGCCGTACCGGCATGCTGCCCTTTGTGTTTGACGCTGGCATGGGGTTCCAGCGCTATGTCGATTGGGTTCTCGATGTGCCGATGTATTTCGTCTACCGCGATGGCCGGTATATCAATGCGTTGGGCCAGAGTTTCCGTGATTTCCTGAAAGGTGAGCTGCCTGCCCTGCCGGGTGAGCTGCCCACCCTGTCAGACTGGGCCGACCACATGACTACGGTGTTCCCGGAGGCGCGGGTGAAGAAATACATCGAAATGCGCGGGGCCGATTGCGGCGATGCGGCGCATATCGTGGGCCTGCCGGCGTTCTGGGTCGGGCTGATGTACGATCAGGGCGCGCTGGATGCGGCCTGGGATCTGGTGAAGGGGCTGTCCGCCGCCACCCGCGAAGGCCTGCGCGTCGCCGCGTCGGAACAGGCGCTTGCCGGTGCCGCGGATGGTGTGAACCTGATCGATCTTGCCCGCGCGGCGGTGTCGCTGTCGCAGGCGGGCCTTGCCGCGCGCGGGCTGGGGGAAGAGGTTTATCTTGCCCCGCTGGTCGAAAGCCTGGCTACCGGACAGGTGCAGGCCGATCGGTTGCTGGCGCGATATCAGGGCGAATGGGGCGGCAGTCTGACCCCGCTTTACGACGCGGTCAGTCTGTAGCAAGGCGCCGCGGCAGCCCGGAAATCGCGCGCGTATGCCCGTCAGACCCGATCGCGGGCGCCGACAACGACCGTCCAGGGCGTGACGAAGCGATGTTCTTCAAGGTTGGCGCCATCGCCGATGCGGTCCACCACGGCAAACAGGCCGGGAGCGTGGAGCGGGGTCAGCACGCCGTGCCATGTGCCGCGATGCAGGTTGATGCCCTGCGCACCATTGGTGAGGAACGCGCGGGGTGTGGCGGCGGGGCTGGTGGCGACGATGACGAGAAACGGTGCCTGAGTCATCGGGATGAAGGCTTGCGAGCCGAGTGGGTGGCGTTCGATCAGATCGATGACATGGGGCAGGCTGCGCGGTTCGGCGTGAAAGACGCTGATGCCCGCGCGGCCTTGGCCGATGTCAAGCAACGCACGGTCATGGAACCGCTGGCAGAGGCCTGCATTGATCACGCGGAAATCGCCGCTGGTGTCCAGCACATCGCCGAACGGGGCGAAGGCGGCGGCGGTCAGGGGTTCGGGTTTGATGTGCATGGTTGCTTTTCAACTGCGAGCGCCGGGGGCTGTCTGCCCCCGGACCCCCGAGGATACTTAAGGACAGAAAATGAGGGTCAGCGGGGCGCACCGAACGCGCCCGGCCCGCGCAATCTGGCGTGACGGTTGACGTCTTTGTAAAGCAGATAGCGGAAGGGGCCGGGACCTGCGGCATAGCAGGCTTGCGGGCAATAGGCGCGCAGCCACATGAAATCGCCGGCCTCGACCTCGACCCAGTGCTGGTTGAGTTTGTACACGGCGCGGCCTTGCAGCACGTAAAGCCCGTGTTCCATGACATGGGTTTCTTCGAACGGGATCACGCCGCCGGGTTGGAAGGTGACGATGTTGACGTGGCAGTCATGGGACAGGTCGTCGGGATCGACAAAGCGCGTGGTCGCCCACACGCCATTGGTGTCGGGCATGGGCGTGAGCGGGATCAGCTTTTCATTGGTCACAAAGGCCTGCGGCGCGGGCACGCCGGGGGTGGGTTCGTAGAGTTTGCGGATCCAGTGGAAGCGGGCGGGTCCCGCCCCTTCGGCCAGCAGGGTCCATCTGGCACCGGCAGGGATATAGGCATAGCCGCCCGCATCCAGATCATGGCCCATCCCGTTGATCGTGACGGTCAAAAGGCCATCGGTGACGAAGATCACATGCTGCGCCCCGGTTTCGGGGTCGGGTGCGTCTGATCCGCCGCCGGGGGTGATCTCCATCACATAGTGGCTGAAGGTTTCGGAAAAGCCCGACATGGGACGGGCGATGAGCCAAAGTCTGGTCTGGATCCAGCCGGGCAGGTTGCTGGTGACGATGTCGGAAAAACAGCCGCTGGGGATGACGCAATAGGCATCGGTAAAGACCGCGCGGCCCGTCATCAGTTGGGTTTGCGGCGGCAAGCCGCCTTGCGGGAAGTGGTACGGGGTCATGGCAACATCTCCTTCAGGCGCAAAAGTGCGATGCGTTCGACCTGCGCACAGGCAGTGGTGAACTCGGCGTCGGTGTCATTGGCGATGCGGGTGCGGAAGGCCGCAAGGATGGTGGCCCTGGTATGGTCGCGCACGGCGATGATGAACGGAAAGCCGTGTTTTGTCATGTAGGCGCTGTTCTGGGCGTGGAACGCGGCGCGGTCGGCATCGCTCAGCGCGTCGAGTGCCGCGCTTGCCTGTTCGGCGGTGCTATCGGGGGTGAGGCGTCTGGCGAGTGCCAGTCTCCCCGCAAGGTCGGGATGGGCGCGCAGGGTGGCCATGCGTTCCGCTGCGGTGCCGGTGCGAAAAGCGCGGCACAAAGCGTTGTGCAGGCCCACGGCGCTGTCATGCGCGGGGCCGAGTTCAAGGTCATGCGCGCGCTGCGCGATCCAGGGCGAATGTTCAAAGACGGCACCAAAGCGGGTGACAAAGCTGGCGCGGTCCATCTGACCGGGGCGCTCGCGGCGGAGGTGCGGGTGGGTCGCGGCCCAATGCGCGGCGATGTCGCGGCGGGCGGCGAACCAGACATCCGCGTGCCCCATGGCATAGTCGAGAAAGCGCCTCAGCCCTGCGATCTTGCCGGGACGTCCGATCAGGCGGCAATGCAGCCCGATGGAGAACATCCTGGCCGTTCCCGCCTGCCCTTCGGCGTAAAGCACATCAAAGCTGTCGCGCAGATACTGAAAGAACTGCTCGCCCTCGATATAGCCGGGTGCGGTGGCAAAGCGCATGTCGTTCGCCTCAAGCGTGTAGGGGATCACCAGTTGGTCGCGGGTGCCGACCTCCAGCCAGTAGGGCAGATCGTCATCGTAAGTGTCGCTGATCCAGTCGAAGGCGCCGGTTTCCGCGCAAAGCCGCACGGTGTTGACCGAACAGCGCCCCGTGTACCAGCCGCGCGGCGGCTCGCCGACCACTTCGGTATGCAGGCGGATCGATTCCGCGATTTGCGCGCGTTCGGCGTCCTCGGGCATATCCCGGTGATCGACCCATTTCAGGCCGTGCGACGCGATTTCCCAGCCTGCATCGCGCATTGCCGCCACCTGTTCGGGGTTGCGGGCCAGCGCGGTGGTGACGCCGTAGATGGTGACGGGCAGGCCCAGCCCGGTGAACAGCCGGTGCAGCCGCCAGAAGCCCGCGCGCGCGCCGTAATCGTAAAGCGATTCCATGTTCCAGTGGCGTTGCCCGGGCCAGGGCGCGGCCCCGGCGATGTCGGACAGGAACGCCTCGGATCCCGCATCGCCGTGCAGGATGTTGTTCTCGCCGCCCTCTTCATAGTTCAGAACAAGGCTGATGGCGATGTTCGCGCCGCCCGGCCATTTGGCGTCAGGAGGGGTCGGGCCATGGCCACGAAGATCGCGGGGGTAGCGGGGGGGCGTATCGGTCATGCTGCCACCATGGCGCGGGTGCGGGCAAAAATCCACAGGGTCGGTTGCGGATTGTGCAGGTGCGGTTAGGCTGGCGGCAAAGCGTGGAGGTGCGGATGGGCAGGCTTTCGACACATGTGCTGGACACCGCGCGGGGCAAGCCTGCGGCGGGGGTGACGATAGTGCTGTACCGGATCAACGGTCAGGGCCGCCACAGGATCGCCGAGGTGGTGACGAATGCTGACGGGCGCACGGACGCGCCGTTGTTGGAGGGGGCCACGCTGACCGCAGGGGTCTACGAGCTGATGTTTTGCGCCGGCGACTATCTGCGCGGCACCGGTCAGGCGGCGGGCGACACGCTTTTCCTCGATGAAATCCCGATCCGCTTTGGGGTGCCCGATGCCAGCCAGCACTATCACGTGCCGCTGTTGATTTCGCCCTTTGCATATTCGACCTACCGGGGAAGCTGACCACGGCTGCTTTGACGCGGGTAAAGACGCCGCGAACGCCTGCCCGCGCGCGGGCATTGTCCGGAATTCCAGTCTTGTGTCATGCGGGTACTCGAGTAGCATTGCACGATCATCGACTGCCATTTCAGGAGATCCCGATGTTGTACGCGAAAACCTTTGTCACCACCTCTGCCCTTGCCGTTCTGATGGCGGGGGCTTCCCATGCGGCGTTGACGACCGAACAGGTCTGGTCGGGCTGGCAGGAAAATGCCGCCCTCGCCGGGTTGAACCTGGTCGCCGAAACCACGGCCAAGGAAGGCAGTGTGATGACGCTGACAAACATCACGGTACGCGCGGCGCTGAGCGGGGGCGCAAACGACATGGTGGGATCGATTGCGCAGATTGCCATGACCGAACAACCCGACGGGTCGGTGACAATTGCCCTGTCACCGGAATTTTCGGTGCCAGTCAACGTCGATGGCAGCACCGGCAGCGTCACGATCACGCATCAGGATTTTGGCCTGACGGCGCGGGAATCGGCGGGGGGCATGGCATATGACTACACCGGCACAGGGCTGACGATTGCTGCGGACGTGGATTACATGGTCGATATGATCGACGGAACCGGACAAAAGCCTGCGTCCTTTGATGCGACCTATGCTTTCGTCAATCCGCGCGGCACCTATTCGGACACGCCCGGCACCAATCGCGCCTTCCGTCTGACGCAGATTTCGGATGCGCTGACCTATCGCGTCGATCAGGTTGATCCGACGCTGGGCCAGAGCACCGAACAAAGCGGCGAGGCGCAGGGCATTGATCTGGCGCTGGACCTGACCATGCCCGCGACGCGCGATCTGACCAGCATCAAGGGACCGGCCGACTTTGGTGCTGTCGTGGATGATGGTCTGGCGGTAAAGATGGTGCTGGCCCAAGGCGCGGGCACCCAACGCCAGACCATGCAAAGCGACTTTTTCAGCTTTGCCGCAGACGTCAGCAATGGGCCCGGCGACGTCGCGATGACCTTTGATCGCAGCGGGTTTGATCTCGTCGGTTCTGGCGGTGACCTGCTGGCCGAGGTCAGCTCGCCACAGATGCCGTTTCCCACGCTGACGGTCCGCCTTGACGGGCTGGCGATGGCCTTCAAGGTGCCGATGCGCGGTGACCAGATGCAGGCCTACCGCTATATGATCAAGCTGGAGAACCTGACCGTGAACGAAGCGGCGTGGGCCACCCTGGACCCGACTGCAGCCCTGCCGCGTGATCCGATGACCCTGGACATCGATGTGACGGGCAAAGCGCAGCTTGATCTTTATGCGATGATGCAGGCGGATGCAGATGGCACCACCCCGCCCGTCCCCGCGATTGAATCGCTGGACATTGCCGTCCTCAATCTTGCGGCGGCGGGGGCGCTGCTGACGGGAGCCGGCGCGTTCACCTTTGACAACACGACCGGCATACCGATGCCGCGCGGGACGGCGGATGTGACGCTGACCGGCGGCAACGCCCTGATCGACGGGCTGATCGCGATTGGTTTGCTGCCGCCGGATCAGGCGCAGGGCGCGCGGATGGCGATGGCGATGTTCATGGAACCCGGCGCAGGGCCGGATATGCTGACATCCCGAATTGAAGCGCGCGACGATGGCGGCATCTATGTCAACGGGCAGCGCATGCAATAGTGCTCAGAATTGCAGGCCGCGCAGGGTGTCGACCTGCCGGGCCTCCATATGGCAGACCACCGGGATCGCCGTGTCGATGGCGGCATTGATCGCCTCGCGCGGGCCTTGGCGCCAGTCGGGAAGATCATCAAAGGCGGCCAGATCGCGGGACCGGACGGCATCATCCGCAAAGGCGCGGATCAGCACATAGTGATCGGGTTCCTGCGACGGACCATACGCCACGACATCGACGCCGTGGGCCGCCTGCAAAGGCACAGAGACGCGCGCCATGACCCGGTGAAAGGCCCGCGCGGTGCCGGGTTGCAGCACATAGTTCAGGATTTCGACCGTTTGCATCGGTTGACCCCTCCCGTTCCACATGATGACACCACACACAGAGGGATTCGCCCAAGCGCAAACTTCAACCATTGCATCATTGTTGGCACACGCGCGCCACGTGGCGGGTTAACAGCCGAGCGTCCACAGGCTAGCGTCAGGTAAGGAGGTGCGCGCATGTATGACTATGCGGTTCTGTGGGAATGGATGGAAATCGCGGCCCGCTGGCTGCATGTGGTGACGGGCATCGCCTGGATCGGGTCATCGTTTTACTTCATCGCACTCGATCTTGGGCTGCGCCGCGATCCACCGCCGCCATCCGGCGCGGATGGGGACGAATGGCAGGTGCATGGCGGCGGATTCTATCACATCCAGAAATACCTTGTCGCCCCGGATACGCTGCCCGAACACTTGACCTGGTTCAAATGGGAAAGCTACGCCACCTGGCTGTCGGGTTTTGCGATGCTGGTCATCATCTATTATCTGGGGGCCGAGTTTTATCTGATCGACCCCGAGGCGATGGACCTGACCGTGTGGCAGGCGGTGGCGATCTCGCTCGGCTCGCTCACGGTGGGTTGGGTCGCCTATGATCTGATCTGCAAAAGCCGTTTTGGTGATGACAACACCCGCCTGATGATCGGACTTTACGTGATCCTCGTCGGCATGTCCTGGGCCTATGTGCAGGTTTTCACCGGCCGCGCCGCCCTGCTGCATCTGGGGGCGTTCACCGCCACGATCATGTCCGCGAACGTATTTCTGACCATCATCCCCAATCAGAAGATCGTGGTGGCGGACTTGAAGGCAGGCCGCAAGCCCGACCCGACATACGGCAAGATCGCCAAGCAGCGTTCGACGCATAACAATTACCTGACGCTGCCGGTCCTGTTCCTGATGCTGTCCAATCATTATCCGCTGGTGTTTGCGACCGCCTACAACTGGATCATCGCCAGCCTGATCTTCCTGATGGGCGTCACAATCCGGCACTGGTTCAACACGCGCCATGCGCGCAACGGCAGCCCGCATTGGACATGGGGGGTGACGGTGGTGCTGTTCCTGATCGTCGCCTGGTTGTCCACCGCGACGATGCGCGTGGCCCCGGCAGAAGCCGCGTTGCAAGGCGACGCCCTGCAGTTTGCAACCGCTGCGGGCTTTGACGACGTGACCGACATCGTGATTGGCCATTGTTCAATGTGCCATGCGGCGGTACCGGCGTGGGAGGGGCTGCACTGGCCGCCCAAGGGCGTGGTGCTGGAAACGCCTGCGCAGGTGGCACATGAGGCGCGGCGGATTTACCTGCAGGCCGGTATCAGTCAGGCAATGCCGCCCGCCCACCGCGTCCCGATGGAACCGGAAGCGCGGGCGGCAATTGTGGCCTGGTTTCGCGCGGCAGGCATCTGACGCGGTGTGGCGCTGCCGAAAGGTGCGGATGCCTTTGGCGAGGATATGTCGTCATAGATGAACTGCGGGTCAGCCCCAGCCGCCGCCACCGGGTGTCAGCATTTCAAAGACGGCGCCGGCAGGCAGGTCGCGTTCATCATTGCCCTTGAGCAGATCAATGCGGCCATCGGGCCAGATCACCCGGTTTTCGCCCAAGGCGCCGGGTGCGCCGCCCGCCCCGCCAAAGGGCGGGATGATGCGGCTGGAACACAGCGTCGTCACCGTCACGCCTTCCAGAAACCGGATGCGCCGTACCGCACCGTTGCCGCCGGGAAACGCCCCCGCCCCGCCCGA
>JAYSSN010000185.1:0-1680 GCA_043720555.1 Rhodobacterales bacterium
TGTTTAGTCCCGGCATTTGATGGAGTGGGTTGAGGATGAATCTTTCGGGTTCGGAAGTCCAGCATTTGCAGATGAACTCGTAGGGCGTGAGACCTTTGAGGGTTTTCAATCGTCGCCCGAAATTGTAGGCGCTGATGAAGTCGGCGAGATGACCGCGGAGTTGATCGTGGTCGTCGTCGTGGAAGCGTTTGACCGTCGCTTCCTTGATGGTGCGGTTCATGCGCTCGACCTGGCCATTGGTCCAGGGGTGCTTTGGTTTGGTTGTGCGATGCTGGATGCCGAGCGTCGCGCAGGCATATTCAAAAGCGTGCGCCCAGACCGGTTCGTCCTTGACCAGGGCTTCGGCAATCGACCCCGCCAGGGCCTTTATGGTCTGCTCCAGCAGAGTGGTTTTCCCGGCCCCCGGCGAGGACACGAGGTTCAGCGCCAGCACACCGCGCCCGTCGAACCAGCCGCGGTTGCGCGTGGCGATGGCGTCATTTTTTGACATGACCGCCGCTTCCAGCCTGACCACCTCGCCATGGGGGCCATGGCTGTGGGGTTGTTCCGCGTGGTGATCATGCGGATGCGGGTGGGGGTGATCGTGGCTGTGGTCCTGATCGTGCGGGTGGTGGTGCGGATGATCATGGCCGGGATCCGACCCCGCCGCCCCGACCCACCGGCGCAGGACCTTGGTCCACCGGCCCTGCGGGTCGGTCATCGTGACGTCTTCGGCCCCGTCACAGCCGCACGTTCCGCACATCATGCGCTCTCCCTGTATATAAACTCCCGGACGACAAAAGTGTCGCCCTCGGCAGCAACAAAGGCCAGTTCCGCGCCTTGCAGCCCGGTGTTTTCGGTCACCAGCCCCCAACAGAAATGCAGCGCCGAAGGCTCGACGCAGGCCAGCGGGCCCAAGGCGACGCGCACCACACTGACGGCGCGCCCGCCGGCATTTTCGGCGACGATGCCACAGATGCTGCGGGCAAGGCCGAGCTCGTGCATCAGTGTACCCCCGCCAGTGCCCAGGTCTCGACCATGATCGACAGGCCGATGCCCCCGGCCAGACCGGCAATTGCCAGCTTCGCCACGGAATGAACCCGACCCGCCGCCCGCTCCATCGCTGCCAGTGGCCAGGCCGCCAATGCCGACAGCGCCGCCATGCCGACCAGCGACCCAAGCCCGAACACCAGCACATAGCCCAGCGCCACCGCTGGCTGACCTGTCGTCGACAGCGCCAGCGCGATCAGTCCGGCAGACCCGGCGGCACCGTGCACGAGGCCAATCAGCAGCGCCCGCAGCGGAAAGCGCGCGGCATGGGCGTGGCCGTGCGGGTCACTGCGGTGCGCAACCACCGCGCCAGTATGGCTGTGCGCGTGGATATGCCGCGCGCTCCCGCCATGGTCATGCACATGAAAATGCACCTTTTTCCGCCACATCTTGTACAGCAGGTCGGCGGCCAGCAGCACCAGCATCACACCTGCCGCAAATTCCAAGGCGGCGGCGCGTTGCGGGCCAAGGGCCACGCTGCACAAGATCACCGCCGCGCAAATCGCGAAAAGCGTGATGGTGTGGCCCAGCCCCCAGACCGCGCCGCGCAGGGCAAGCCTGCGGCGGCCGCCACCGCTTGCTGACATGGCACCAACGGCGGCAAGGTGGTCCGCCTCCAGCGCATGCCCCATGCCGACCAGAAATCCGAGC
>JAYSSN010000186.1:0-1676 GCA_043720555.1 Rhodobacterales bacterium
GCCCATTGCGCCTCGGGCCAGTGTTCGGGGTAATAGCAGACGCCAAGGGTGCGTTTCACGGGCGGTCCTTTACAGAATGACGCGGTGTTCGGGTTGGCCGGTGTGGCCGGTTGCCACCGCAAAGGTGCGCCCGCTGGCCGAATGGTCCGCGATATGCGTCTGCGACAGGCCGACGGCGGCCGAGGTGCAGAACAGCGTGGACAGGTCCGCCCCACCAAAGGCCGGGCAGGTGGTCTGGGTGGCGGGCAGGTCGGTGGCGAACAGGAACTGCCCGGCGGGGTCATAGGTCGCCACCCGGCCCGACCCCCATTGCGCGTTCCACAGGTTGCCAGCGGCGTCCACAACCGCCCCATCGGGAAAATGCGAAGTGCCGCGCAGATCGATGTGAAGCGTGGGGTCGCCCGTGGGCCAGCCCTGTCGGTCCAGCCGCTGCGCCATGATCGTCTGGGTGGTCGTATCGCTGTAATAGGCTATCGTGCCATCAGGGGCGAAACAGATCGCGTTGGTCACGGTGATCCCGGCATAGAGCCTGCGCAATTCGCCTCGGGTGTAGCGCCAGATCGACCCTGCGCCGGGTTCACCCCTGATCCCCATCGTCCCGATCCAGAACCCGCCCTGCGGATCGGCGCGGCCATCATTGGACCGGGTGAGGGGATTGTCAGCCTCCAGCGGGGTGACCCGTTCGCTGCCGCCGGTGGTCAGGTCGAACAGGCTGAGTGCGGTGGCGGACGCGATCAGCAGGTGGTCATGGTCGACCCATCCGGCGGCAGAGACAAAGGTGTCAAAGCCCCAGTGCTGCCCCTTGGTATGCAGGGTCCGGCCCAGAATATCGAACCAGTACAGCTGCTTACGCTCCGGGTGCCACAGCGGCCCCTCGCCCAGCAGGCAGATGGTGTCATCGTGGATCATGCCACGGCCTCGTCATAGGCGGCCACCATGTCACGCGCGCGGGCGGCGATGTCGGGGACCGACATGCCCGGTTTATACAGCGCCGAACCGATGCCAAAGCCGTTGGCGCTGGCCTTGATCCAGTCCTTGAAATTGTCCGGCCCCGCCCCGCCCACGGCATAAACCTGAGTGCCGGGGGGCATGACGGCGCGGATGGCTTTGAGGCCCTCTATCCCCAGCAGGGAGGCGGGGAAAATCTTCAGCCCATCGGCCCCGGCCTTGAGCGCCGCAAAGCATTCGGTCGGGGTCATCACCCCCGGCCAGCTTTGCATCTCGGCCATTTTGGTGGCGACGATGACGCGGGGGTCGCAGTTGGGCGATACGATCAGCTTGCCGCCCGCCTGCTGAACGCGCCCCACATCCTCGGGCGACAGCACCGTGCCTGCACCGATCAGCGCCTGGAGGCCATAGGACGCCACCATCGCGGCGATGCTGGTGAAGGGATTGGGCGAGTTGAGCGGCACTTCGATCCGGGTGATCCCGGCGTCGATCAGGGCGGCGGCGACCGGGGCAGCCTCGGGCGGGGTCAGGCCGCGCAGGATGGCGATCAGGTTGCGCGACATGTCAGGCCCTTTGCAATTGAAGATAGGCAGCGGTCAGCCCGGCCAGCGTGACGGTCTGCGCGTCGGCCAGCGTGGCCGGGGCGGATTGGGTGGCCAAAGCCGTGGCATAGAGCTGTGATACCGTTCCGGCCCCGATGATGGCGATCTGCTGGCCGCGCCAATAGG
>JAYSSN010000187.1:0-1673 GCA_043720555.1 Rhodobacterales bacterium
GCCCAGCGCGGACAGTGACTATCTTGATGGCATGACACAGACACCCAAACGCCCGCGCGACGCCAACCAGCTCGCCAAGTTCATCGTGGACTTGGCGACGGGGGATGCAAGCGACCCGGCCCCGGCTGAAAAGGCGGAGGGGCAGCAGCGGGGCGGATTGATCGGTGGGGTCCGCCGCGCGGAAAAATTGTCAGACACCCAACGCTCTGATATCGCTAGAGCTGCCGCTAAATCGCGGTGGAGTAGCACAAAGAGCGAATTGGATGAATGACGATCCCATTGAAGAGCCCCTACTGATCGAAGAAGAAGCGCCGGAAATCGCCGCTCCGCGTTCTGCCGAAGATGTGGCCAAGTCCATTCTAGAGCGTGTCGTATTCGGTTTGATTCAGGATTTCCAAGTTGATGGGTTTGTGATTCCCTAGGCCTGCCAGATATGGGGGTTCTAAATGGGCAAGCCACATCCTGTCGAGTTGCGCAGCCGGGTGATCGCCTTTGTGGAGGAGGGGCATGGCCATCGCGAGGCGGCGCGGCACTTCCGGGTGTCGCCGCGGTTTGTGAACGACATGGTGATCCTGAAGCGCGAGAGCGGGGGCCTTGCGCCCAAGCCGCAGGGCAACCACGCGGAGGGCAAACTGGCCCGCTACAGCAGCT
The DNA here is from genome assembly GCA_043720555.1 of Rhodobacterales bacterium. Lineage (GTDB taxonomy): Bacteria > Pseudomonadota > Alphaproteobacteria > Rhodobacterales > Rhodobacteraceae > JAAFHS01. Next base: position 652 of record JAYSSN010000187.1, read on the forward strand.
GGGTGCGAGAGCGATTGGCGGCCAAGGGCGACTTGACGCTGGACGAGATCGTCGCCGAGATGGCTTCGGTTCATGGCGTGACAGTGCATCGCGGCTCGGTCGGCAGATGGCTGCACCGGCTTGGCCTCAGCCATAAAAAAACGCTGCTCGCCAGCGAAATCCTGCGGCCCGACATCGCCGAGCGGCGCAGGGCCTGGGTTGAGACGCGCCAGCCCGACATGGCCAACATGCTGGAAAGGCTGGTCTTCATTGACGAGACGAGCCTGAAGACCAACCTCGTCAAGACCACCGGCTGGGCCCCGGTCGGCGCACGCCTGATCGACCATGCACCCTTCGGCCACTGGCACACCCAGACCTTCATCGCAGGCCTGGCCGTGGACGGACTGATCGCCCCATGGGTGCTGGATGGCGCGATGAACCGCGACAGTTTCGACACCTACGTCAGCCGCATCCTTGCCCCGGCCCTGCGCCCCGGACAGATCGTCGTGGCCGACAACCTGTCATCCCACAAGTCGAGCCGCGCGCTCGCACTGCTGCGCGCCCAGGGCAACGACCTGATCTTTCTGCCGCCATACTCACCAGACCTGAACCCGATCGAAATGGCGTTCTCGAAACTCAAGACCCTGATCCGCAAGGCCGCCGTCAGAACCTACCACGCCCTCTGGAAACAGGTTGGCGCTGTCTGCGACCTGTTCCAGCCGCAGGAATGCAGGAACTACTTCACAGCCGCTGGCTATGGATTGCATTGAAGGCGACACGCTCTAGCTTGGGCAAAAGAGAACAACCTTTTCTCTAAGACGCCGACAGATGACGGCATAGATCTGGCGAAAGCCGACCTCTCGGCGCTCCCGGCTCGCATGCAAGCAGTCGTAGATGTATCCGGCATCCTGCGAAAACGAGCAATCAACCTCGTTGCTTACAGCAATGAACGTAAGCGTCCGGTCTGACCGCGGTTATCGTGCGTTCCATGGCAACAGATCATCGATGCGGTTGATCTTGTGGTCCGGGATACGGGCAAGCGT
>JAYSSN010000188.1:0-4003 GCA_043720555.1 Rhodobacterales bacterium
TGGCCGCCACGGACAGACGCGACACGCCAAGGTCGGTGTCGGGCTGAAAGACGACGCTCGCGCGGGCGTCGTCCGTGGTGATGACCAGCGACTGGTCGGACAGATCGAGGCGCTGTTCGTCGGCCAGGGCGGCGATGATGTGCCACGGCTTCCAGGTCATGGCAAAGACTTGCACCCGTGGCGTCTGCCAGCGCAGGCCCGTGACGGGATCGCCGATATCGGCATCGGTGATCGTCAGATCAAAGCGGTTGGGAAAGCCTGCCACATTCAGATCGGCATAAGCCGCCACCAGACCCCGTGCGGTCTGATCGGCGAACCAATCCTTCGCGCCCTTCTCTACAGCGCGCGATCCGACAAACCAATATCCCGACCACACCAAAGCGAGGATCGCCACAATCCATGTCACCGCCCGCATCACCCGCCCCCTTTTCACCGCCCGTCGGCTGTTGTCTACAGGGCAGATGGACAGAGGGCCAGCGATGCACGATCAGCTTTGGGTGTTTGGCTATGGATCGCTGATCTGGGATCCCTGCTTTGCCTTTGCCGAACGGCAGGTTGGTCGTGTGGCAGGATGGCACCGCAGTTTCTGTATGTGGTCGGTGCATTACCGGGGCACTGCGAAGGAACCGGGGCTGGTGCTGGCGCTTGACCGTGCGGATGGTGCCGCCTGCGACGGTGTGGCGTTCCGCGTCCCGGCGGGGGCCGAGGCAATCACCATTGCTGCGCTGCGCGAGCGCGAGCTGATCTCATCGGCGTATATGGAGGCGACGGTTGACGTAGCGCTTGTCGACGGCGCGCGCGTGCGGGCGCTGACCTATGTCATTAACCGCGATCATCCGCAGTATTGCGGCAGCCTGCCACTGGAAGAACAGGCCCGGATCATCGCCCGACGCCACGGGGTGAAAGGGCCGAACCGGGACTATCTGTTTGCGACCGCGCAACACCTTGCCGATCTTGGCCTTGCGGATGCTGATCTTGACTGGCTTGTCACACGCGTGCGTGCATTACCATAACATCGCTTGGCAGGATCACGCCGCCTGCTATTCTGGCGAAAACCAAGGCAGTCAGGCACCTGATGGACAGACCCAAGGCCGATGTGGCCGTTACCTTCAGCCAACCGATCCGGCAGATCGTGACGATGATGCTCGTCACAGCGCTCGTCATAGCCGGGGCGTGGTTGATCCACGACCAGGTGGCCGAGATCGTGAATACAAATCCGCTGTTGAACGGATTGATCGGCTTTGTCTTTCTGTTGGGGATCGCCACCTGTTTCTGGCAGGTGCTGATCCTGATGCAGTCGGTCAACTGGATCGAGGATTTCGTGCGCCAGCGGCCGGGGCACGATGCGGCTGCGGCGCCCAGCCTGCTTGCACCGCTGGCGTCGTTGCTGCGGTCGCGCCGGGGGATGACGATTTCGTCTTCATCGTCGCGTTCAATTCAGGAATCAGTGGAAAGCCGGGTCGAGGAAAGCCGTGATATCACGCGATATCTGATTAACCTGCTGGTTTTCCTTGGTCTTCTTGGCACGTTCTGGGGACTTGCCACCACGGTGCCCGCGGTCGTTGACACGATCCGCTCACTCGCCCCGCAAGACGGCGAAAGCGGGCTTGATGTCTTTGCCAAGCTGATGACAGGGCTGGAATCGCAACTGGGTGGCATGGGCACCGCATTTGCATCGTCTTTGCTGGGCCTTGCCGGGTCGCTGGTGGTGGGGTTGTTGGAGCTGTTCGCAGGCCACGGCCAGAATCGGTTCGTGCGCGAGCTGGAGGAATGGCTGTCATCCATCACGCGGCTGGGCTTTTCCGGCGAAGGCGAAGGCGGCGATGTCGGGCAGCTGGGGCAGGTGCTGGAAGGGCTGTCAGGGCAGGTCGAAGCCTTGCAGATGGTTTATGCCGACGCCGATGCCGGGCGTATCATGATGGAAGAACGCCTTGGCGACCTGTCCACGGCCATTGCCGCCCTGTCGGAACGGATGCAGGGCATGGGCGGGCAGACGGCGGCCCTTGACCGGATCGCTGCGGGACAGGATCGCCTGATCGAGGCGCTGACGGGCGACAACAGCGCGGCTGCGGGCGATGCGGAAAGCCGCATGCGCCTGCGGTCGATCGACGTGCAACTGCTGCGCATACTCGAGGAAATCTCGGCCGGGCGGCAGGAAAGCGTGGCAGACGTGCGCGCCGACCTGTCCGCCCTGACCGCCGCCCTGCGGCAAATGAGCCGCAGCAGCGTGGGACGCGGCTGATGGCACTGCGGGGGCGGCGCGATTCGTCGATGATCTGGCCCGGATTTGTCGATGCGGTCACAACGCTGCTGATGGTGCTGATGTTCGTTCTGACGATCTTTACCGTCATGCAATCCGTCCTGCGCGAGACGATCACCACACAAGGGTCCGAACTGTCTGCCCTGACTGCCCAGGTCGCGCAACTGGCCGATGCTCTGGGGCTGGAGCAGGTCCGGGCGGATGAACTGGAAGCGCAGGTCGGCACCCTGCGCACCAGCCTGACCGCGGCCGAGGCACAGGGCGAGGCGCAGGCTGCGGAAATCGCGGGGCTGACCGGGGCATTGGCCGCGCGCGAAGGCGCACTGGCCGACGCGCGCGCCCAGGTCGCATCGTTCGAGGCGCAGGTGGCAACACTGCTCGCCGAACGTGATGCCGCGCGGGGCCAAGTGACCGACCTGACCGCGTCGGTGGCAGATCTGGAGGCAGCAAAGACCCGCCTGATATCAGATCAGGAGGCCCTGCAACTGGTGCTGGCCAAAGCACGGGATGAAATTGACGCCAGCGCGGAACAGGCCCGGCTCGCCGCCGCGCGGCGCGAGGCGCTGCAGGCCCTGATCGCCGATCTGCGGGCACGGGCGGCAGAAACCGGCCAGAATCTGGCGGATGCGCAAGACCAGCTTCTGGCGACCGAGGCCGAACTTTCGGCGGAAGAGGCGGCACGTCTGGCCGATCAGGCGGCTCTTGCTGCCCTGCAGGACCGGCTGAAGGCGTCCGATACCGAACTGACGGCGATGACGCTGGCGCTGGAAGAACAGCGCAAACGAGCCGAGGAGACACTGACCCTGCTGGCCGCCGCACAGACCGACGCCGCGCAGAGTGCCGATGTCGGCGACAAGCGCGCGGCCCTGTTGGCCACCGCGCAGGCCGCGCTGACAGCCGAGCAGGACAAGGCGCTGGAAGCACAGCGTGAAATGGCGCTGCTGAACCAACAGATCGGCGCCCTGCGGACACAACTGGGCGAACTGCAGGGGCTGCTGGATGCCAGTGCTGCCAGGGATGCCGCTGCAAATGTGCAGCTTGACGTCCTGGGGTCACAACTGAACGCGGCGCTTGCGCAGGTCGCATCCGAACAAAAACGCCGCGCCGATCTGGAAGCGGCGGAACGGATCAGGCTGCAGGCCGAGGCACAGGACCTCGCCCGGTACCGCTCGGAGTTTTTTGGTCAGCTCAGCCAGTTGCTGGCCGGCCGAGAAGGCGTGAGGGTCGTGGGCGACCGCTTTGTTTTCTCGAGCGAGGTTTTGTTTACCGCAGGCTCCGCGACGCTTGCCCCTGAAGGCCGCGCGCAGATCGCGGGCGTCGTCGCCACGCTGAATGAGGTAGCAGCACAAATCCCGCCGCAGATTGACTGGATCATCCGGGTGGACGGGCACACCGATGACGTGCCCCTGTCGGGCACGGGTGTGTTTGCCGACAACTGGGAACTGTCGCAGGCCCGCGCGTTGTCGGTGGTTCGCTTCATGCAGGATGAACTGGGCTTCCCGCCGAGCCGCATGGCGGCCACGGGTTTTGGCGAATACCGCCCGGTCGCGGCAGGTGACAGCCCGCAGGCGCTGGCCGCGAACCGCCGGATCGAATTGAAGCTGACCGAGCGCTGAATACCCGTAAGCAACGGTCCACGCACGCGAAACTTTGAACGCGCGCCTGACGGAATTCGTGCTAACCTTCATCCAAGGGCGCTCCACGTACGCATGATGACGCCAAAGGTCTATGCAGGCGGGCCAG
>JAYSSN010000189.1:0-1669 GCA_043720555.1 Rhodobacterales bacterium
CCGGTTTCTGCCGAACCTGAACGACGTGACGATGATCTCGGACGTGCTCGGTCAGTCGTTCAAGCTGCGCGTGTCGGCAGCGGCGCTGCGCACGGTCGACCACCGTGGCGGCCTGGACGCGTTCCTCGCCAAGGCCAAGGACGACGAACTGTCGACCGCCGCGCAGAAGATCAAGAAAGACATCGCCAAGGCCCAGGCCTCCGCCTGATCGGCCTTGCGCAAGACCCTTGCGGCCCCGCCCTCCTGACCGGAGGCGGGGCTCTTGTCTTGCGCCCAGGCCGCAACCCCGCCGCCCGCCGCGACAGGTGCTGTTCCGGAACCTCCCGCTGAAGGCCGACCGATGCCGCCGATTCGCCTCATCCTCGCGTCGCTGCTTCTGTCGCTGTCGCCGGCCGCCGCGCAGGACCACCCCGAGGGCCTGCACGTCCACGATGCCTATGCCCGGCTTGGGCCGGCGTCGGGGGCGGTGTTCTTTCTGATCCACAACAATACGACAACCGATGACCGCCTGATCGGAATCCGCACCGACCTGGCGCAACGGGCCGAGCTTCACAGCCACAGCGAAAGCACCGATGGCGTGATGACCATGGGACGCATCGACATTGGCGTGCCGCTGCCCGCAGGCGCGATGTACGCCTTCGAACGCGGCGGCGATCACGTCATGCTGATGGGCCTTGGCGCGGGTCTCAAGGATGGCGACGTGATCCCGCTGACGCTCATCTTTGCAAGCGGGGCGGAGATGGCGCTGGAGGTTCCGGTGGACAATGCCCGCCTCCCCGGTGCTGCGATGGACCATTCGGGCCACAGCCAGACGAATGCCCCCGCAGCCGACTGACCTGCCGCCAGGCTCGGGCCATCACCCGGCGCAAAAGGCCTCGGCGGTTGCGCCGAAATGCTTGTACCGGTCCCAGAACGCATCGTCTGAGGATGATTGCGAAATCCAGACTTCGTGCGCCTTTTCCGGATCGCGGAAGAATGCGGCCGCGCGGCCCTGGTCACTGCCGCGCAAGGTCTGGTTGGCCGCGTTCTGGATGCAGCTGCACATCGCCGGTCCGGCCCCCGGTCGCCCCGAAGCCATGCACGCCATTGCAATCGACCCGCTGCCGGAACTGCTTGCACTCAGCGTGGTGCCGCCACCGCCGCACCCCGCAAGAAGGGCAGCCAAGGCCACCGCCGTTACGCGTTTCATCTGACGCCTCATTTCTCTGGGGCAGGCTTTCCGCCCGGCCTCCGCTTGCTCGATCTGCAGCACTATGAGCGCCGAAGCCCGGATTTTCAAGCCGCCGCGCGATCTGGGGGTCCGGGCTGTTGCGGCAGAACGTCACCACCCCGGCGCTCCGGGGTCTGCCCCGTCGTATTGTGCCCGATCGGGATTTCGCGGCGGTTCAACGACGCGGCCTGCGTGCCTGCCTATTCGACAGGTACTGGTGAGGTGCCGCCCGGAACCCATCCTCGCTTCGGACGTTTTCGTCCAAGCCAACCGGCTGCTCTCAACCTCGAAGGAGACCACGATGGACCATGCCGCCCACACCCCGCTTGAGCCGTTCGAATTGAACGAGACGAACCTGATTGATGCCGTCATTTACGGCCCCATGGATGAAAAGATCGGCACCGTGGCGCATGTGCACAGCGCCGGTGCCACCACGGAGGTGATCGTCGATGTCGGCGG
>JAYSSN010000190.1:0-1665 GCA_043720555.1 Rhodobacterales bacterium
GGCGCATCGCGACCCGCTACGACAGATGCCCGATCCTGTTCCTCTCAGCCTGCGCGTTGGCCGCCACCGTAATGTTCTGGTTGTGAGTCCTGACCCTAAAGGGCGGGGTTTGCGAATATGCCTATTCGCCGGCGCTGGCCGAAAAGCTGCATGACCCCAAGGTGTTTGCGCTGATCAATCTGAATATTCAGCGCCGCTTTACCTCGGGGCATGGGCTGGCACTGTATGAGAACTGCTATCGGTTTGTCCGCACTGGCAGCACCGGCTGGTGGCCGATTGACACGTTTCGCCGCCTGATGGGCGTGGATGACAGTGCCTATTACGAAAGTTTCAAGCATCTGAATGCCAAGATCATCAAGCCTGCGGTGGATGAAGTGAACCGCACGTCAAACATTGATATTGCGCCGGAATTTCAAAAGCGCGGCAGGGCGGTGACCGAGATCCGGTTTCTGATCCGCGAGAACAAGCAGCTGGCGATGTTTGACATTGATGATGGCGAGGCGCTGCGGGCCGGGCCGGTCTATGTCCGCCTGATCGGGCAGGGAGTGTCGGACCGGCTGGCCCGGCAATGGATCCAGGAGCATGGCGAAGAGACGGTCGCGGCCAAGCTGGATTATGTCTCGGGGCAGGCGCATGTCCGCAGTCCGGTGGGCTATCTGCGTGCGGTGCTGGAGGGGGTGCCGGAGGTGCCCGCTGTTGTGCCGGTTGTGCCGCCGTCGCCCATCGCTGTGGCCGCTGTGCAGCGTCAGCGCGACGCGCAGGCCCTGCTGGTGGCCGAGCAGGACGCCCGGTTTGCCGCCCGCGACGCGCGCAACCGCCGCCGCAGCATTGTGGCGGACACGGCGCTGCAGCGCAATCCGACCCAGCGCGACAGTGACCGGCAGTTGTTCATGTCGCGGCTGACCACTGATCTGGACCGCGAGGATTTTCGCAAGCACGGCTGGGCCAGTGCCCTGAACGCCAGCGCGATCTTTGACTTTTGGGACGAGTTGTCACCGGGGCTGTTCAGCAGCCCGGGCGAGGTTCAGTAAGTCGCATAGGCCAAAGCCGCCACAACGCTGAGTACCACGCCGACCCCGGTGCGGACCGAAATCGGGATCGAGACGCAGGTGCCGAGGATCAGATATTCGTTGCCGCCGCATTTGGGTTGGGCGGCGGCGGCCTCCAGCGCCGCCATTTCACGCTCGATTTCGGCCACAAGCTGCGACCCGGTGCGGGCGTTAATATAGGCCTGTTCCGCCTCTGAAATGACCGTGGTGGTCACTTCGCCCTGTCGCGCGATGCTGGCCAGTTCGGCCCCCCATTCGATCCAGGCCATGTTGCCCCGGAACCGCCCGCGCGCGTCGCTGTGCCCCGAGGCGGGGTTCAGCCGCCACCACTGGTCGGCAGACATGGCCGCGTCGGCAAGGGTCAGATAGCCGCGGGCAGTGTCCTCGGCCCCCTCCTGACCGATGGCCGCCAGTCGTTCGCGGCCAAGCGGCTGCATCGGGGCTGCATCCAGCGGGATCAGGCTGTCGGGGGCGCCCACCAGCCGTAACAGCGCCTCTTTTTCCAGCGCCGCTTGCAGCGTGCCATGCCAGAGCCGCGCCTCGGCCTGTGCCGCCGCGTTGCCACCTTGCACCGACACGTCGTCGATGGCCCAGTCCAGCCAGCGCAGAACATCGT
>JAYSSN010000191.1:0-3994 GCA_043720555.1 Rhodobacterales bacterium
GCCTCGGTCGTCTCGTCGTTGTGCATGTTGAACGCGCCGACTGCGTAATTGCCGCGTTGCGCGGCTTCGATCAGGGCGCGCGGATTTGCCTGCAGGGTCATCTGGTGTCCTCCGGTTCGGTTCTTGGTCTATTCCGCAGCACTGTGTGCAAGATCATCCGCCAGAGCGGTGACAAGCACGTCGAAACGGCGGATGTAGGTGAGGTAGTCCTGAATTTCCTTTGCCTTGCGGTCATCGCCCCAACCTTGGTCTGCGGCAAGGAGGGTAGCAGCCCGCTCCAGCGCATCGCGCCCGCAATTTCCGTTCAGCCCGACCATGATCCGGCGGATCAGTGCATCGGTCAGGGTGCGGCAGAATTCGGTCCGGAAGGTAAAGACCAGTTCGGCACCGATTGCGCCGGTTTCGGGATCAAGCACCTCTTGCAGGCGCGGATCGCGGTCTGCCATGTCAAGAATATCGCCGGCGCGTGCGCCGTAAATGTTCACCAACCGGTCCACCGTGTCGCGGCCCAGATTGGTGTTTGCCGCCAGTTGGCTCCGATATGCGTCCCAGTCGTTCACGCGCGCGCCGGGAAACAGGGTGCGCGCGGTCATGCAGCGGGGCACCTTGCGGCCAAGACGGGCGAACACTTGATCCACGGTTTCCTGCGCCAGACTGCGATAGGTGGTCAGCTTGCCGCCGATGATCGACAACAGCCCCGGACACTCGGGCGCGTGATCGTGGATCACATGACTGCGCGGCACCTTCCATTCGGACTGCGCGGGCACGTAGGGCAGGGGGCGCACGCCGCTGTAGGTGTAAAGGATATCCCCCTCGGTCAACCGGGCCTCGGGGATCAGTGCGTTCACCTCGCCCAGCAGATAGGCGACCTCTGCGGTGTCGGCGCGGGCCGTATCGGGATCGTCGTCGAACTTCTTGTCGGTGGTGCCGATCATGTAGCGACCGCCCCACGGGATGATCAGCACAAGCCGCCCGTCGGTGCGGGATTCGTAATAGACCACGTCCTTTGGTGCGCCCGGGAACGGGTCCAGCACCAGATGGCTGCCCTTGGCCCCGCCGATATGGCGTTTGCGGCCGGGGTCATGCCCCTTGAGCACCGCATCGACCCAAGGCCCTGCCGCGTTGATCACGAGGCTGGCAGAAATACTGTGGCGTGTGCCGGTCAACTCGTCGGTGTAGGTGACGCCCTGCACCGCGTTGCCGGTTTGCAGGAAACCGTCCACCCGGCAGTGGGTCAGGATATGGCAGCCTTCGGCATGGGCCGACAGCGCCACTTCGGTGCACAGGCGTTCCGACCACACCACCTGACCGTCCATGAAAATGGCACAGCCCTTAAGGCCGTCAGCGTTGATATCGGGGAACCGTTTCAGCGTTGCTTCGCGCGACAGCACCTTGTGCATGACTGTGCTCTTGTCGAAGGACAGGATGTCATAGGCGATCATCCCGGCCCACATCGCCCATTTCGACCGGCGATTGTGTGCATAGAACGGCAGCATCAGCGGCACCGGTTTCACCAGATGCGGGGCCAGCCGAAACAGGATCTCGCGCTCACGCAGGGATTCGCGGACAAGCGCCACATCGCCTTGTTCCAGATAGCGCAGCCCGCCGTGGATCAGCCGGCCAGACCAGTTCGACGTGCCGCTGCCGATATCTTCTTTCTCGACCAAAGCCACCCGCAGCCCACGGGCGGCTGCATCGCGGGCGATGCCGGTGCCGTTGATGCCGGCCCCGATCACCACCAGGTCATAGATGCCGTCGCGGTGAGGGGCTGCGGTCACACCGCGGCCTCGATGATGGCAAGCACGGTGCGAACGGCGGCGACGTCGCCTTCGGGCACCAGAATTTCGACCAGAACCCCCGTTGCGGGCGATTCCAGTTCCTGCGCCGCCTTTTCGGACTCAATCTCGGCCAGCGGTTCATCCTCGGCGACGTGATCCCCGACTTGCTTGAACCACTGGGTCACGGTGCCTTCGCTCATGCCCATGCCCCACTGGGGCAGACGAACCTCGATCCGCATCACACCGACCTCCGCACGCTGTTCAACTGGTCGGCGCAGATCGCCTCGATCGCGGTGATGATCTTGTCCTTGGTCGGGTAAAGCTGCGCCTCAAGGCTGGGGCTGAAGGGGATCTGCATATTGGCCGTCGCCACCCGTTTGATCGGTGCACGTAAGGCGTGGAAGGCTTCCTCCACCACCACAGCCGAGATTTCTGCCGCCGCCCCGCACATCTTGTGTGCAGGTTCCGCGATCACCAGACGCCCGGTTTTCATCACCGATTGCACGATGCTGCGCGTGTCCAGCGGCACAAGCGTGCGCGGGTCGATCACTTCAACCGACACACCGCGCGCCTCCATCTCTTCCGCCGCCTTCAGCGCCATCGGCACACAGCCGGAAATGGCGACCAGCGTCACATCGGCACCCTCGCGGCGTATGCGGGCCACACCAAAGGGGATACGGAATTCGCCATCCTGAACCTCTTCCTTGGAGCCCCACAAAAGCACAGCCTCAAACGACAAAACCGGATCATCACTGTCGATCGCCGACCGCAGCAGGCCTTTGGCGTCGCTTGCCGATGCGGGCGCCATGATCTTCAGCCCTGGCACCCCCATGAACATCGGATAGGGCCGGTCAGAATGATGCGCGCCGGTGTTCAGCCCGTAGAACATCGCCGACCGGAACACGACCGGGATAGAGCTTTGGCCCCCGAACATGTACCGGTTCTTGGCAGCCTGATTGACGAATTGATCCATCGCCATGTACATGAAGGATGAATAGCTGAGGTCCACGATCGGGCGCAGCCCGGTCATTGCGGCCCCAATGGCGGCGCCCACAATTGCCTCTTCGGAAATCGGCGTGTTGCGGATGCGGTTGCGCCCGAATTGCTGCACGAAATCGCCCTGCTCGGCGCGGGTCTTGCTGCCGCCGGTGGTGCCGTAAACGTTGGCCTCCACATCTTCGCCGATGATCACAACGCGATTGTCGGCGGCCATCGCTTCTTGCTGGGCGGCACCGATGGCACCGATATAGGTCATCACAGTCACAGCACGCCCTCCAAAGTGTAGGCATCGGAATAGAGGTCGTGAAACGCCACTTCCGGCGCAGGATCGGGGCTTTCCATCGCGAATTTTTCGCATTCGTCCACATCTGCGGCGATCTGCGCTTCCATCGCCGCCATCTCTGCTTCGGTCGCAAAGCCGCGTTCGATCAGTGCGGCGCGGAACAGGGTGATGGGGTCGCGTGAGGTCCAGTATTCCTTTTCGCCCGCATCGCGGTAGTCCACATTGATGCGCAACCCTTCAGAATGTTCGCGGAACCGGTAGGTCATCACTTCGATCAGGCTGGGGCCTTCACCGCTGCGCGCACGGGCAGCGGCTGTGGCAACCGCGTCGTAAACTTCAATCAGATCCTGGCCGTTCTCGACCCGCACGCCCGGCATGCCAAACCCGTGCCCACGGTCGCTGATCCGGCCACCGGTCACGGTGTGTGACGGCGTGGACAAAGCGTAATGGTTGTTTTCACACAGAAAGATCACTGGAAGCTTCCACGCCGATGCCATGTTCATGGATTCGTACAGAACGCCCTGATTGGCCGCGCCATCGCCAAAGAATGCCATCGCGATACGATCCTCGCCCAGCACCTTGGCCGACAGCCCCGCCCCCATGGCAATCGGGATTGACGAGGCGGTGATGCCGGATTCGCCCAGACTGCCCACGGCGTAGTCGGCCAGATGCAGCGAACCGCCCTTTCCCTTGCACACGCCCGTTGCCTTACCGACCAGTTCCGCCATCAGCGGGCCAAGCGGCGACCCCATGCCGATGGGGTGGCCGTGGCTGCGATGGTTGCCGGTGATCTTGTCACCGAAGGTCAGCGCCATGCACGCGCCTACCACCTGCGCCTCCTGGCCGATGCTGGTGTGGACGGTGCCGGGGATGTAGCCCCGCTTGACCATCCGCGATGCGCGTTCGTCGAACAGCCGGATCCGGAGCATCCGCC
>JAYSSN010000192.1:0-3993 GCA_043720555.1 Rhodobacterales bacterium
GCCGTGACGATGGTGCCGTTTTTGATGATGGTGGTCATGGGAAATTCCTCAATTTTGCACGTAACAGGCGTCAGTCTGAATCAACTGGCCGCCCGACCAGATTTCCATTTTTTGATAAGGCCTTAGGTGCAACCTTGCAGTTGGACCACCCTCAATAGTTTCAGTCGTTACTATGTGGCTACCATCACTATTGTCGTCGACAATTACCTTATATTTTGTGGAGTCACTATCTGGGTTTAGCAGCACGAAGAGTGACCCCGGTTCATAAATCACAAGATATTCTCGCCGGGGATTTTCGCAGATGAGTTTGGTTCCAGCAGAGGAGGGTAGCGCGGCAAACAGTCCAACTCCAATAACTGCGAGGAGAGTTCCTCTATTGATTGCTGAAGTCATTGCAGTTCCCCTCTCAGTCGTTTAAGTCACGCCAGCCAGTTGCGTTTTGATCTGCGCAGTAGGCCACCATGCTGAAGTCGCTGCCCCATTCAGATCGACATTGACTTTCGATCACCGACGAAACTTCGACTGGTAATCCACTTAGCTTCTGCGCGATTTCTGATTTTCCATTGATCTGCTGCTTCGCGCAATATTCGACCATATCCCATTCAATGCCCCATTCGGCTTCACATGCAACAAAGGACGGCTTTAATTCCCCGTCGCTGTTGTCTACAATGAGCGATGAATAGCCATCAAATCCAGCCTTGTTCTGTTTGACACAATAAGCCTGCATTGAAAAATCATTCTGCCACTCACCTACGCAATGGGCTTTCACGTCTTGTTCATTCCACGTCAAGGGTCCCGCCAGCACCTGGCCTGAAAGGACTAAGTAGCAGGCAAGAACTGCGAGAAGTGTTCGGTTCAATTTCTTTCGCATCGGGTCTCTCTTTTCCATATTTTCTGTCAATAAACATACCGGGGACCAGATCAGCGACCCTGTGTCCATGATTCACCCCACCACCCCCGCAACCTCAAGCACCGCATGCAGCAGAACATCCGTCCCCGCCGCCGCCCATTCCGGCGAAATCTCCTCCGCCTCATTGTGCGACAGCCCGCCCACACAGGGGCACATCACCATCACCGTGGGGGCAACGCGGTTGATCCAGCAGGCATCGTGGCCGGCACCCGAGATGATATCCATATGTGAATACCCCAACCGCTCCGCCGCGCCGCGCACCACCTGCACCAGCCCCGGATCAAACGTCACCGGGTCGAAGTGGCCGACATCCTCGATCGCGCAGCCAAGGCCCAGTTCGACGGACACCGCGTGGGCGGCGCGGATCACCTCGGCCTTCATCGCATCAAGTTTCCCCTGATCCGGCGACCTTATATCCACCGTGAACACCACCCGGCCGGGGATCACGTTGCGCGAATTCGGGAACACCTTGACCTGCCCCACCGCGCCCACCGCGTTCGGCTGATGGCTCATCGCGATCTGGTGGACCCGTTCGGTGATCCGCGCCATGCCAAGGCCCGCGTTGACCCGCATGTTCATCGGCGTGGAGCCGGTGTGGGCGTCCTTGCCCGTCAGCGTGATTTCCAGCCACCACAGGCCCTGCCCATGGGTCACAACGCCAATCTCGCGCCCTTCAGCCTCCAGGATCGGCCCCTGTTCGATGTGCAATTCCAGCATCGCGTGCATCTTGCGCGCACCGACCACCTCATCGCCGACCCAGCCGATGCGGGCCAGTTCGTCGCCGAACACCTTGCCGTCCAGATCGGTGCGCCCATAGGCATAGTTCTGGGTATGGATGCCCGCAAACACACCCGACGCGAGCATTGCTGGGGCAAAGCGCGCGCCCTCCTCATTGGTCCAGTTGGTCACCACAACCGGATGATGTGTCCTGACCCCCATGTCGTTCAGCGTCCGCACCACCTCGAGCGCACCCAGCACGCCCAGCACGCCGTCGTACTTGCCGCCCGTGGGCTGGGTATCCAGATGGCTGCCGATGTACACCGGCAAAGCCGAACGGTCCTCTCCCGCCCGCAGAGCGAACATGTTGCCCATGGTGTCGACGCCCATCGTCAGGCCCGCATCCTTGCACCAACCCGCAAAAAGGTGGCGCCCGGCGCTGTCGGCATCGGTCAGGGTCTGGCGGTTGTTGCCCCCCGCGATGCCGGGGCCGATCTGCGCCATCGCCATCAGACTGTCCCACAGCCGCGCGGAATTGATCCGCAGGTTCGCGCCCGGTGTTGTCATCATCATCTCTCCCAGACCCACGTTGTGCTGCCCGGCACAGGTATTGACCATGCGGTCAAATATCTGACCCGAGGGCATCACAGCCGCACCATCCGGTCAACAGCAATTTTCCGGATACCCGGCCGGATCGTAGCATATCTGCGGCGGCGTTGATGCCCGCACCATACAGATGGCCAAAAACAGAAGCAGCCTGCCGCAACGTCGCAAAAATTGTCGTCAGACGGTGAACTCCGGCGGTCGTGTCTGCCCGCAGCCCACACGCGCACCATCAAATCGCTTGACGCGCCAAAGTTCATCGCATCGGGTTGGCGGCAGGGCATCCACATCCGGATGCACGCATGGATCACGCCCGCATGATGACCAAGGATGATGCTGTCGATCTTCGCGCTGTTGTGAAACGCTACGGCACCACCACCGCCCTGCATGGTGTCAGCCTGACCATTGCGGACAACGAATTCTTCACGCTGCTGGGCCCGTCCGGCTGTGGCAAGACCACGCTTTTGCGCTGCATCGCGGGGTTCGAGGATGTCACCAGCGGCGAAATCCGCCTGTTCGGACAAGACATCGCCAGCCTGGAGCCGAACCAGCGCGCCGTGAACACGGTGTTTCAGCAATATGCCCTGTTCCCGCACATGTCGGTGATCGCCAACGTGGCCTTCGGGCTGAAGATGAAGGGGATGGGTCTGGCCGACCGTCTGGCGCGCGCGGGCCGGATGCTGGAAATGGTGCATCTTTCGGCCTTTGCCGACCGCCTGCCTGCGCAACTGTCAGGTGGCCAGCAGCAGCGCGTTGCACTCGCCCGTGCGCTCGCCCCGGCTCCGAAGGTGCTTTTGCTGGATGAACCGCTGTCGGCCCTGGACCTGAAATTGCGGCAAGCCATGCGGGTGGAGCTGAAAACGCTGCAGGAACAGACCGGCATCACATTCATCTTCGTCACCCACGACCAGGAAGAAGCCCTGACCATGTCCGACCGCATGGCCGTGATGAGCCAGGGTCGCGTGCAGCAGATCGGCACAGCACGCGAGATTTACGAGGCCCCGGTTAATCGGTTTGTCGCCGATTTCATTGGCGAAACCAACTTGTTGCAAGTCGATGTTCAATTTGTGAGTGAAGGGATCGCCGCCGTCACTTTGCCCGGCGGCCATCAAATAAAATTCCCTGCGCCCGGCCATGCCAGCGGGGTGCAACATATCTCGATCCGGCCGGAACGGGTGTCGATCCATGCAGCGGGTGCATTGCAGGCGACGGTGGAACGCGTGGTCTATCTGGGCACCGATCTGCAATTGCTGACGCGGCTGGATGGGGGCGCGCCCTTCCATGTCCGGCTGCAAAATTCGGCCCGCGCCACCGTGCCCGCACCCGGCACCCGCATCGGGCTGCAGCTGGAGGAAGGCGCTGCGCGCCTGTTGGCAGACTGATGGGCGATCGCACGGGATATCGCGCCATCATCGGCCCGCTTTTGCTGCCGACCTGGGCCGTCGTCGGCATTTTCATGGTGGTTCCGGTGGCCGTCATGGCCATCTATTCCGTCCTGACCAAAGAATTCCGCGGCGGCGTCACGTGGGATTTCACCGTTGCCGCCTATGACCAGTTCTTTGTCACACGCGGCCTTTTCGGCGATGAACCCGCTCAGGTCGAATGGACCTACATCACCATCTTCTGGCGGTCGATCTGGCAGGCGGCCCTTGCGACGACGCTGTGCCTTGTCGTGGGCTTTCCGGCCGCATGGTTCATCGCGACGCGGCCCGCCCGGACGCGGGGGGTGTGGCTTTTTCTCGTCACCATACCTTACTGGGTCA
>JAYSSN010000193.1:0-10632 GCA_043720555.1 Rhodobacterales bacterium
AGCCCGCGCTTCAACGGACTGCCCCGCCCCGACAACACCCCGTCGTCATGGGCGGCTTCCGTGAACCCCATCGAAATCCCGGCACCGACCGACGCCGCAAGCCCCACCAGAAACGTCGTCCAGGTATCCTGCGTCGCAAACGCCGTCGCAAAGATCGGCGCGAGGGTGGACACGGACCCGTCCATCAGCCCCGCGAGGCCCGGTTGCACCCATGTCAGGATGAACTGGCGTTGTTCGGTCTTGGCCTCTTCGGCCTGCACGTCCTGCGGCAACGCATCCGCCGTCAGCTGGTCCGCCCGCCGCTCATGTCCCGCCTCTGCCGCAGCCAGATCGCCCAGCAACTTGCGCGTCGCCGCATCCTGCGTGCGCGCCGCCGCGCGTTCGTAAAACGCCCGCGCCGATGCCTCCATCGCATGCGCCTCGCCCCGGATGCGATCCAGCCCCAGGTTCTGCGTCAGCCACACCGGCTGGCGCGCATAATACCCCGCCACATGTTCACGCCGGATCAGGGGAATCACGTCGCCAAACCGGATGCGATGCAGATCGATCAGCCTTTGCCGGTGCCCGTCCTCTTCCTTGGCCATGCCATCAAACAACGTGGCCGAGGCCGGAAAATCCCCCCGCAGCAATTCGGCAAAGCTGCGGTAGATGCGCGCGTCATCTTCTTCGGACGAAATCGCCAAAGCGAGCACGTCCTGCTCGGACAGATCGGCAAAGCGGCGGCGGTTGAGGAATGGCTGGATCATGAGATTTCCCCCTTCCTGCATGAACCTAGCGGCGATCGCAGCAGGTGCAACCGACCGCATTCAGATCGAAGTGAACTTTCAGTTCAATCTACGCTTGAAAAACTGAGCGACTCGGTTCAATTATTGATTATGAACTGAACGGTTCATAAATAGGGACATGAAATGAAACACCTCGCCCCCCTTTCCCTCGTGCTTGCTGTACTCGCAGCACCGGCATTTGCGTTTTCGATCGACATGACACTGCCGAACCTGACCTTCCCTGACGACCCCGTCACGCAAGGCTGCAGTGATCCCGTCACACTGACCGCCACTTGCGCGCCCGGCCGTTGACACCCGGCTTGCGGCCTCGGACCCACCCTTCTATGGTCATTTGGGGGGCCGATGAACCAGCCGATGATCCGCAAAGGACGCAAATTTGATCAGGTGCTTGAAGGTGCCCGCGTCATCTTCATGCGCGACGGATATGAGGGCGCATCCGTCGATGACATCGCGCGGGCGGCGGGCGTGTCCAAGGCCACGCTCTACAGCTATGTTCCCGACAAGCGGCTGCTTTTCATCGAGGTGGCACGCGCCGAATGCCAGCGCCAGACGATGGAGGCCGAAGCGCTGATCGGTGACATGCATGATCCGGTCACCGTGCTCACCGTGGCAGGCAACAAACTGATTGAATTCTTCCTGTCACCCTTCTTTTTGCGCGTCTATCGCGTCTGTGCCGCGGAAAGTGACCGCTTCCCCCAGATTGGGCAGGAGTATTTCGACTCTGGCCCGGCCCTGGTACGCGCACGTCTGGTGAAGTACCTGGCCGAGGCCGAAGCCTGCTGCGACCTGCAGATCCCCGACAAGCAGCTGGCCGCCGATCAGTTCATTGAACTGTGCAAGGCCGACCTCTTTAACCGCGCACTGTTCGGCGTGGGCAAACCCGCGACCGAAGCCGAACGCACGCGCGTGGTGCAGGGCGCGGTCGGGATGTTTCTGGCGCGGTATGGAGTTAAGGTTTGACTCCACTCCGCCATCACCCGTTGTCTCGCAGCACTGATCCCGCCAGGTAGAGCGATCCGCAGATCAGTACCCGCGCACCGGGGGCGTTGCGGGCCACGGCCTGCAGCGCCCCCGCCACGGTGTCGGCCGTCACTGCGTCAATGCCCGCCGCAATCGCGGCATCGCGGGTTACCTCGGCGGGCAGGGTGTTCGCCTCGCCGGGGATCGACACCGCATGCAGGCGCGTGACATGCGGGGCAAGCGGCTCCAAGTAGCCGCGCACATCCTTGGTGTTCAGCATACCGCAAATCAGATGCGTGGCCCGTCCGGGCATACGCGCCAGCGTCGCCGCCACAGCCGCGCCCCCCGCCGGGTTATGGCCGCCGTCCAGCCACAGCTCCACCTGCGGCGCGCTGTCCACCAGCGGACCCTTGCGCAAACGCTGCATCCGGGCGGGCCAACTGGCACGGGTCACCGCCGCTTCGCATGCGGCCTCATCGCGGCCCAGATAGCGCAGCGCGGCAATCGCCGCACCGGCGTTCTGGATCTGATGGGGGCCGGACAAGTTGGGCAATGGCAAATCCAGCAACCCGTTTTCATCCTGAAAGATCAGCCGGTTGCGATCCTCTGACACATGCCAGTGCTGGCCGTATGCCAAAACCGACGCGCCCAGCCGGGCAGCGCGTGCCTCGATCACCGCCAGCCCGTCATCGCTTTGCGGTCCGACAATCACCGGCACCCCGCGCTTGATGATCCCGGCCTTTTCGCCGGCAATCGCGGCCACCGTATCGCCCAGATATTGCTGATGGTCCAACGACACCGGCGTGATGATGGTCAGGCAGGGCGCTGCCACCACGTTCGTGGCGTCCAGCCGACCACCAAGCCCCACTTCGAGCAGTGTCCAGTCGGCCTTGGTCCGGGCAAATGCGACACAGGCCGCCGCTGTCGTGATCTCGAAAAAGGTAATGGCATCCGGCCCATTCGCCCGCATGCATTCATCCAGCAACGCCACAAGCGCAGGTTCCGAAATCAGTTCTCCGGCCAGCCGGATGCGTTCATGGAACCGCGCCAGATGCGGTGAGGTATAGGCATGAACGGCATCCCCCCCTGCCTCCAGCCCGGCGCGGATCATCGCCTGCGTGCTGCCCTTGCCGTTGGTGCCCGCGATATGGATCACCGGAGGGATGGACCGTTCCGGGTTCCCAAGCGCGGCCAGCAACCGCTCCATACGGTCAAGCGTCAGGTCGATGACCTTGGGGTGCAGGGTCATCATCCGTTCAAGGATCGCATCTGACCCGAATTTATCGCTCAACATCAGGCCTTTGCTTCAGCCATTGTCAGATCCGGCACACCCGGAGCTGGCAGGTCGCCGCGCACCGCCGGGGGTTGGTCCATCAGCATGCGCACGATCGTCATCAGCTCTTCCCGCAGGTTCTTGCGGTGGGTCACACGGTCCAGCATGCCGTGGTCCAGCAAGTATTCGGCCTTCTGAAACCCTTCGGGCAGCTTTTCGCGGATGGTCTGTTCGATCACACGGGGGCCAGCAAAGCAGATCAGCGCGTTGGGTTCGGCAATCTGAACGTCGCCCAGCATGGCATAAGACGCCGTCACCCCACCGGTTGTGGGATGCGTCAGCACCACGATATAGGGCAGGCCTGCCTCGCGCAGCATCTGCACGGCCACCGTCGTGCGCGGCATCTGCATCAAGGACAGGATCCCTTCCTGCATGCGCGCGCCACCACTGGCGGTAAACAGGACCAGTGGCCGCTTCAACCTGATCGCGCGTTCCGCGGCGGCGATCATCGCGTTGCCGACATACATGCTCATCGAACCGGCAATGAAACTGAAATCCTGGCCCACGGCGATGATCGGCGTGCGGCCCATCTCGCCTTCGGCCACCAACATCGCTTCTTTTTCACCGCTCGCCTTTTGCGCGGCTTTCAGGCGATCCGTATACTTCTTCTGATCGCGGAACTGCAGCGGGTCGACGACCGGTTCCGGCACCTTTACTTCGGTGAAAATCCCCAGATCGAACAGTGACTTGAACCGGTCCCGCGGGGTGATTGCCATGTGGTGGTCGCAGTTGGAACAGACATGCAGGTTCATCGCCAGTTCGCGGTGAAACAGCATGGTTCCGCATTCCGGGCATTTCGTCCACAGGTTTTCCGGCACCTCGCGGCGTGAAAACAACGAGTTGATCTTTGGGCGGACGTAGTTCGAAATCCAGTTCATCGGTCCCCTGCCTCTGGTCATGCGGCGGCTGAACCGAAATAGTCCGCCGCTGGCCGAATTGCAATCGCCGGGGACGCAGGTGCCTTACGCAACCGGGACATCACGGGATGAAACTTTTCCCCACCCCGGGACGTAGCTGAAAGCGAGTTTCGGCAAACGGAAAGGGACAGTCCATGCCGCAGGGCCCATTGATTTACCGCCAACCCATCTGGACGCGCATCACGCATGGCATCTGGGCTGTATGCCTGTTTTTCCTGCTGCTGACAGGATTGCAGATCTTCAACGCTTTCCCGTCGCTGCACATCGGCAAGGAAGCGGGCATCACCTATGACAACGCGATCCTTGCCATTGGTGCGGTGCAGGACGGCGACACCCTGCGCGGCGTCACCCGCATCGGCGCATGGGAGGTCGATACCACCGGGCTGCTGGGCGTGTCGAACGGCGATGTGCGGGCCTTTCCGGGGTGGGCCACCATCCCGTCGAACCAAAGCCTCGCCACCGGCCGGGTGATCCATTTCTTCTTTGCCTGGGTGCTGGTCATCACGCTGGCGGTCTGGGCGGTTGCTTCGGCCATCAACGGGCATGCGCGCGAGTTGATCCCCACGGGCAAAGACCTGCGCAATCTGCCCCGCGATGTGGCAGATCATGCGCGCCTGCGGCTTCACCATGGGCGGCGCTACAGCGTGCTGCAAAAGCTCGCCTATGCGTCGGTGTTGTTTGTTGCACTGCCGCTGATGATCCTGACCGGGCTCACCATGTCGCCGTCATTCAATGCAACCGCACCGTGGCTGCTCGACGTCTTTGGCGGGCGGCAGACTGCGCGGACCATCCATTTCATCGTGATGGTCGGGCTGGTCGGATTCTTCATCATCCACATGCTGATGATCCTGGCGGCGGGGCCGCTGAATGAACTGCGGTCGATCATCACCGGCTGGTACCGTATTGATAAGGAGGATGCATGATGGATCGGCGCAGGTTGCTGACCGCGGCCGCTCTGGGGGGCGGGGCCCTCGCCCTGTCGGGGTGCAAGGTGCTGGACGGGCTGAACAAGGGCGACGCGCCCTTGCGCAACCTGATGGAGGCGGCGAACGGGCTGACCTACCGCATGCAACGCCTGCTGGGCGGTGATGCCCTGGCACCGGAGTTTGCCGACAGTGATATCCGGCAGGGGCAAAAACCCAACGGCACCATCAATCCCGAAGATGCCGCGTATCAGGCTTTCGCATCGGGTGGCTTTGCCGACTGGCGGCTGAAGGTGACCGGCGCAGTCGAGACGCCCCTGACCCTGACCCTTGGCCAGTTGCAGGCGATGCCCGCCCGCACCCAGATCACCCGGCACGATTGCGTCGAAGGCTGGTCGTGCATTGCGAAATGGACGGGCGTGCCCCTGTCCTCCGTGCTGAACGCGGCGCGGCCCACGGCGACCGCGCGGTTCGTGGTGTTTCACTGCATGGATACCATTGAACGCAGCCTGTCGGGATTGGTGACGTATTACGAAAGCATCGACATGCGCGATGCCATCCATCCCCAGACGATCCTTGCCTATGGGCTGAACGGCGCGCCGCTGCCCGTGGCCAACGGCGCACCCTTGCGGGTGCGGGTCGAACGGCAACTGGGGTACAAGATGGCGAAATACATCCACACGATCGAACTGGTGGCGGGGGTCGAAGGGTTCGGCAATGGCCATGGCAGCTATTGGGCCGATCGCGGGTACGACTGGTACGCGGGGATCTGAGGGCGGACCGGGGGTTTCACACCCCCGGACCCCCGTGGGATACTTGTAGACAGAAAATGACTGTCAGGCGGTCTTGAGCACACCCCGGTCGATCTGATCCTGTTCGATCGATTCGAACAGCGCGCGGAAATTTCCTTCGCCAAAGCCATCATCGCCCTTGCGCTGGATGAATTCAAAGAAGATCGGGCCGATCACGGTTCTGGAGAATATCTGCAACAGGATGCGCGTTTCACCACCATTCACCACGCCTTCGCCGTCAATCAGGATGCCGTGCCTGGCCATCTGATCCAGCGGCTCCATGTGACCAGCAACGCGGGTTTTCGACAGCGCATAATACGCCATCGGTGGTTTTGGCATAAAGCGGATGCCACGCGCCGCAATCGCATCGGTCGCGGTGTAAAGATCATCGGTGCCGACGGCGATATGCTGAATGCCTTCGCCCTTGTAGCGTTTCAGGTATTCCACGATGTGCCCCGTGTCGCCCCGGTCTTCGTTGATCGGGATGCGGATGCGTCCGCAGGGCGAGGTCAGGGCACGGGAATGCAACCCGGTAAACTTGCCGGCGATGTCGAAGAACCGGATCTGGTGAAAGTTGAAAAAACGGCGGTAGAAGTCAAACCAGATGTCCATGTTCCCTTTGTGGACATTGTGGGTGAGGTGATCCAGATAGAAAAACCCAACCCCCTGCGGTTCGGCGATAAAGTCAAATGCATCAAAGGGATGCGTGTCACCGTAGCGGTCGGTGAAATAGATCAGCGATCCGCCGATGCCGACAATCGTCGGCGTATCGAGCACCTTGCCCGGCCCGTCATAGGGTAGCGCCCCCTTGCTGACGACATGGGCAAAGGCATGCGCTGCATCAACCACGCGCCAGCCCATCGACGGCGCACAAGGCCCGTGTTCGGCGGCAAAGCGGCGGGCGTGGCTGTCCGGGTCGTCGTTCAGGATATAAGTGATATCACCCTGCTGCCACAGTTCGACCGCGCGGGTCTGGTGGCGCGCGGTCAGGGTATAGCCCATCTGGGCGAACAGCGTGCGCAAGGCAGCCGGGTCGGGGCTGGCGAATTCGACAAAGGCAAAACCATCGGTCCCCGCCGGGTTTTCCGGCGTGATCGTGGCTTTTGGCGCCGTATGCGGGAAGGGGCCCATCCGGTGTCCTTTCGTGAACTTGTGACATCATACGCCCCCTCACATGCGGGATTTGCGCGATTTGCGGACCGTTTCTTGAAATTTTCGCGACACTCCCGCATTATTTCACTTCAACACGCGGGATTTACGCAATGCTGGACGAAACCGACACACGCCTTCTGGCCGAACTTCAGCGCAACGCCCTGCTGACCGCCGACGCGCTGGGCGAAAGGCTGCACCTGTCGGCCAGTCAGGCCGGACGCCGCCGCCAGCGGCTTGAGGCGGCGGGCTACATTACAGGCTACGGCGCACGGCTGGATGCGGGGCGGCTGGGGTTGGGGGTGCAGGCCTTCATTCAGGTGCAGATGGCGACGCATGGCAAGGAACCGGCGGCGGACTTTGCCCGCATGGTCGCGGGCTGCGCCGAAGTCGTCAGCGCCTGGACCCTGACGGGCGAGGCGGACTATCTGCTGCGTGTCTACTGCGTTGACCTGCCGGCGCTGAACCGCCTGATCCATCAGCAATTCCTGCCCCATCCATCGGTCGCACGCGTGCACAGCCAGATCGTGATGGATCAGTTGAAGGCGGATACACCCCTGCCGGTTTAGGTGACCGCAAACCTGTCGCGCGGCAGCCGCAGCACCAGATTGGGGTCGATGCAGATATCGCGCCACACGTCCCACAGGCTTGCATGCCCGACGCCAAAGAAATTGCCCGCGTGCTGGTCCAGCATGTCGGACATGATCTGAAAGTGGATGTGCGGCGCCCACCCGCCGTTTTCATGCCAGTCGCCCAGATGGGCGATATGCTGCCCGGGGGTGACGGCATCACCCACCGCCAGCACACCGGGCAGCGTTCCCGCCAGATGGCCGTACAGCGAATAGAACGGCACACCGCCTGCGTCATGCCGCAGGATCAGGGTATTGCCATAATCCAGCGGGTCAGCGTTATAGGTCAGGTGCAGAACCCGGCCCGCAAGGGGTGCGTAAACCGGCGTCATTGCGGCGGCAAAGACGTCGATCCCCGCATGGATCGTGCGGCGCTCAGGGCTGGCTGCATCCGCAAACTGGCCAGTCTGATAGACAGATCGTTTTTCGGCGTAGGGGCCAAGGCCATAGGGTACGCCCCGGGCTGCAAACCACGCATCAAAGGCCCGGTCGGAAAACGCGGGCATGTCGGGGCGCTGGCCCGCCGACAGCAGCGCGATGGATGGGCCTGCGCCAATCTCGGGCAGGAACAGCGGCGCGGGCGACAACGTTGCCAGATGCGCGCGCACGGCGTCTGCATGCGCGGTGGCAGCCAGACCCCGGCCCCGGCGCATGATGGCCCGCAGCAGGCCCTGATCGACGACGCGCAACCGCGCCGCGGTGCGGGCATCACAGGCCGCGATGACGTCATTCAGGTCAAGCATGGAGTCCGCCGCGACCTGCCGCAGCGCGGTGTAAAGATCCGCAACGCCGTTCAGGCGGGCGGCAGCCTTGGCGGCGGTCAGCGTCATGGGGCACCTCGGTGGATCGGGATCAGCATGGCCGCATCGCACCCGATTGCAAATGCCCTGTCTGCACGATTGCAAGGATCGCGCCCGCTTCGTAGTCTTGCGCCCACGTTAGCGCCATCCCCGGGGGGATCACACCAATGCTGCCCTGTCACGACCGCATCTATGGCCCTGTCCCTGCCCTGCAATCCGCGTTGCAGGGCTGACCCGAGACAGACCCCCGGCTTGGTCTCAAGGTCCGCCCGATCCGGCGCTGCTGTGTTCTGACAGCGGCCATTCCCCAAGATCAGGATGTGACCCATGCTTCTCACCCTCAAAGACCTCGGCATCACGCGCGGCCAACCGCTGTTCGCCAACCTCTCGCTCACCATCGGCAAGGATGACCGGATCGGCCTGGTCGCCGCCAACGGGCGCGGCAAATCCACCCTGCTGCGTTGCCTTGCGGGCTCGGCAGACCCGACCACGGGTGACATCACCCGCGCGCGCGGCCTGCACACCGCCCATGTGGAACAGGACGTGCCCGCCGCCCTGCGGACCCGGACGCTGCACGACGCGGTGCTTTCCGCCCTTGCCCCCGATCAGGCCGAAACCGAAGGCTGGCGGGTGGATATCGTGCTGGACGATCTGGAGGTGCCTGCCGAGCTGCGCCACAAACCCGTGGGCACACTCAGCGGTGGGTGGCAGCGCATGGCCCTGCTCGCCCGCGCCTGGGTGACAGACCCGGACCTGTTGCTGATTGACGAACCCACCAACCACCTTGATCTTGGCCGGATCGGCTTTCTGCAGCGCTGGCTGGTGACGGTGGCCAAGGGCACGCCCTTTGTCCTTGCCAGCCACGACCGCGCTTTCCTGGATGCCACCACCAACCGCACGTTGTTTCTGCGCGACGGCACGTCGCCCCTGTTTGCCCTGCCGTATACCCGCGCGCGGGCGGCCCTTGCCACCGCCGACGCCGCCGAGGAACGGCGGTTCGGGAATGACATGAAGCACGCCGCACAGTTGCGCCGTCAGGCGGCCAAGCTGAAGAATATCGGCATCAACTCCGGCTCTGACCTGCTGGTCATCAAGACCAGGCAATTGCAAGACCGTGCCGACAAGCTGGAAGAATCAGCCCGCCCCGCGCATCAGGAACGATCAGCAGGCGCAATCCGGCTGGCCAATTCCGGCACGCACGCCAAGGCGCTGGTGAACCTGGATGATGCCGCAATCACCACGCCCGATGGTCGCCTGCTGTATAAAACCGGCAAGATCTGGATCAACCGGGGTGATCGCATCGTGCTGCTGGGGCGGAATGGCACCGGCAAGACGCAACTGATGGCACGGGTGGAACGGGCGATCACCACGGGCGCAGTTGACGCGATCAGGGCCGCCCCGACACTTGTGCTGGGGGCATCCGAGCAAAGCCTTGCGCAGCTAGACGCCGACGCCAGCCCTCTCGCCGCCATCACCCGCCGCTTTGATGTGGGCGATCAGCGCGCCCGCACCCTGCTGGCTGGTGCGGGCATCGCGATTGATCTGCAAACTGCGCGCATGGCGGTGCTGTCGGGCGGGCAAAAGGCGCGGCTGGCCATGCTGGTGCTGCGGCTGACCGAACCCAACTTCTACTTGCTGGATGAACCCACCAACCACCTCGACATTCCCGGGCAAGAGGCGCTGGAGACCGAAATGATCGCCACCGGCGCCACCTGCCTGTTCGTCTCGCATGACCGCGCCTTTGTGCGGCAGGTCGCCAACCGCTTCTGGCAGATCGACGGCCGCCGGCTGGTGGAGGCGGACAGCCCCGAAGGCTTCTTTCGCGACATGCTGGGCTGACGCATCGGGAACAGGCGCGTCCCGTCTTGAAAGATGGCACCGGCTACTCGAGTTCCGGGCCACCCATCCATCTGAACGCGATGTCCGGAGGCCGCTCCTGCCGTGATGGCCCGGCTGGCTTATGCAACTGGCTTGCGCAAAAGGCGGTCAGGTCCGCAGCATCGACGTGATGGCCCAGAACAGGCCGACCATTACCGGCTGGTGAAGCAGATAGATCACCAGACTATGCTGCCCCGGCCACGCCAGCACCCGTACCAGCCGCGATGGCGCACGCCCGGTCCGCAGCCGCTGCCACAGACCGGTGGCCAGCTTGGCAAATGCGATACCCGCAAGGCACGGTGCAAGCCACGGCAGCACCGGCACGTAATCCGACATCGGTGGGCGATCGTCAGACAGGCCGATCCACAGCAACCCATAGCTGTTGAAGGCGTCGCTGCTGACGTAGAACGGCAACGCGAACACAACGCCCGCGACCGCCAGCGTCACCACAGCAGGCACGCGCAGAA
>JAYSSN010000194.1:0-3982 GCA_043720555.1 Rhodobacterales bacterium
GCGATCGTGGCCACCGCCTACCCTGATCTGTTCTGTGCCGCCGCCGTGCATTCCGGTCTTCCCGTTGGTGCCGCAGGCGACATCCCGTCGGCACTTTCCGCGATGCGCACGGGTGCTGCGGGCCGGCCGCAGACCAGCGCGGTGCCGACCATTGTCATCCACGGCACGGCCGACAGCACGGTGCACCCCCGCAATGGTACCGCCGTGGTGACGCAGGCGCTTTGCGCCTTTCCCGGGCTGCAATCCAAGGTGGCGCGCAGCGCTTCTGAAGGTGGCCGGTCGATCCGCCAGACGCGCTATATCCGCAGTGACGGCCGATCAATGTGCGAACACTGGGAGATCGAGGGCGCAGGACATGCCTGGGCTGGCGGTCGCGCGGCAGGCAGTTTTACAGACCCGCGCGGCCCCGCGGCGTCACAGGAAATTCTGCGTTTCTTTCGCCAGCACCGGCTGGCATGAGGGGCCATTTTGACGGCGCTTGCTGAACAAGCAGGCGCCGGAGGTCCGGTGACGGAAATGCGCCTGTGCGCCGCAATCGCCCTGTGATCGCGCGGAACCGTTACCACATGCGTGCGTTCCTTCAACGTCACGGCTTGGATCATCTTGTGGTGCAACGCACCGCGCCTGATCTGCACAATCCATGCACCAACAAAGGAACATCAGATGAAAACGCTCGCCGAAGCTTTCCACCACACGCTGCAAGACATGTATTATGCCGAAACCGCGCTGACCAAGGCACTGCCCAAAGTCGCCAGTGCCGCGACGAGTGCCGAATTCAAGGCGCTGGTACAGGCCCACCTTGCAGAAACCAAGACGCAGATCACCATTCTGGAGAAAGTGTTCGCGTCGATCGATGAAAAGCCCGCAGGCGTGAAATGCGATGCAATTGAAGGGCTGATCAAGGAAACCGACGGCATCATGAAAGAGGCGACGGGCATTGCGCTCGATGCC
This sequence comes from Rhodobacterales bacterium, assembly GCA_043720555.1. Lineage (GTDB taxonomy): Bacteria > Pseudomonadota > Alphaproteobacteria > Rhodobacterales > Rhodobacteraceae > JAAFHS01. Next base: position 952 of record JAYSSN010000194.1, read on the forward strand.
AGCCTGATTGCAGCGGCTCAGGCGGTGGAGCATTATGAAATTGCGCGCTATGGCACGCTGCGCGAATGGGCCAAGGTTCTGGGCCACACCAAGGCGCACGATCTGTTGAGCGAAATCCTGGATATGGAGAAGGCAGCAAATTCCAAGCTGACCAGCCTTGCTGTGGGGTCGATCAACAACACCAGAAAGGTGGCGTGATCAGGGACGACAAGCGCGCCCGCGCGCTGATCGTGAACGCCGGACGGGGACCCATCCCGGCATGAGTCACACAGCGTGCCCCGCGGCGTGCATCCAGCCCGGCAGGCATGTCGCCCGCCGGGCTTTTACATATGTGCGTCGGGAAGCGCCGTCGGCACCCCACATCTCGCGCCGACGGGTTGGCGCTACCACCACAATCGGTGTCCGATGGGCATATCTCTGCGCGCAGTGTTCCACGCATTGAAAATCTTCCCCCGAATCGATACACTCTGTGCCAGAAAAGATCCGTGGCGGTATGGTCCGACCGTGGGCATGAACGAGGCAGAGACAGATCATGAAATTGACCTTGCGGCTGGCGCTTGCTGCCCTTTCCCTTCCCCTGATGCTTGCCACAGCACAGGCTGGGCCGATTGAGCGGGCCTGCAATGCGTCAGACCGGGATGCAGCAAACCGGGCGGTGTGTTCGTGCATTCAGAAGATTGCGGACAGCAGTCTGAATGCTGCGGATCAGCGGCGGGCGGCCAAGTTCTTCAACGACCCCGACCGCGCACATGAGACCTGGATTTCGCAAACGCGGTCCGATGATGCGTTCTGGGACCGCTACAAGGCGTTCGGCGCGCAGGCCGAGACGTACTGCGCGGGCTGATCCGCTTTGTCTTTGCCCAACTCCTCATGGTTGACCGCTTAGCGGAAAGCGGGCCCGTGCGCCCATAGCGTGAGTGACCAGCGCGTACCTGCGGTGACCGGGGTCACGCGGTGCAGGGTGAAGCTGGGGAAGATCGTGACGGCGCCGACGGTGTTGTCGGCGACGTGGATGTTGCTGTCAGGGCGCAGGTCGAGCTGGCCACCTTCGTAGGACGCAGGGTCGGAAAGTTGCGCGACAACCGTCAGTTTGCGCCTTGCTGCAAGCGGGCTGGTGCCGATGTCGGAATGCCAGTCGAAATGCCCCAGGCGAGCAGCATCATAGCGGGCGATCTGGGCACTTTCGGCGCATTCGTCCAAGGCGAACGCAAAGGTGCGGTTGGCCTCGGCAACAAGAGCCGTCATGCGGTCCATGATCCAGGTGCCGCCGGGCAGGTCATCAAGCCAGGCAATGTCTGCCCGGCGGATCGTGTCGGCAGCCACCTGACCCACCAGCTTTGCCGTGCGCATCGGGGCGTTTGCGGCAAGCGCAATGGCGGCGCTGCATTCAGCGGCGGTCAGGGCGGCAGGCAGGCTGAGGTGCGGTATCATGGTGATCCTTGCGCGATGCAAAAAGCCCCGCCGGGGCGAACCGGGCGGGGCTTTTTGTCAAAGGTCAAGCCAATCAGGCGGCCGGTTGGGCCTTGGCAATCTCTTTCTTGATCTTCTGGGCATTGACCGACAGATCGTCGTTCCGCGACTTTGCCAGAAACTGATCCAGCCCGCCACGGTGATCAACCGACCGCAGCGCAGCCGCCGAAATACGCAACTTGAACGACTGGCCGAGGATGTCCGAAATCAGGGTGACTTCGTTCAGGTTCGGCAGGAACCGGCGACGGGATTTGTTGTTGGCATGGCTGACAGTATTGCCAGACATCGGGCCCTTGCCCGTAAGTTCGCAGACACGCGACATGGGGTCATCCTTGCATTTGTCAAAGCCGCTGGGCGCTGCCGGAGCAACGTGGGCATGAATTCGATGGCGTCGTTTAGGGGCAATCGCGGGCGGCGTCAAGCGGTGAACGCGGTGGCTGGCCCAGAATTCGGCGTCGATGGCGTCTCGTGTGCGATCAGCCATTCCTTGCGCCACAAGCCCCCGCCATAGCCGGTCAGCTGGCCGTTGGCGCCAAGCACGCGGTGGCAGGGAATGAGGATGGAAATGGGGTTGGCGCCATTGGCGCGTCCCACGGCGCGGACGGCGGCGGGATGGCCGGTGCGGGCGGCGATCTGGGTATAGGTTTGCACGGTGCCGTGCGGAATCGTTTGCAGTGTTTTCCAGACTTTAATTGTGAAATCAGTTCCTTGCATGGCGATAGGCGTGGTAAACCGGGTCAGGCGGCGGGCGAAATAGGCGGCCAGTTCGCCTTGCAGGACATCGGTGATGGGGGTGGGGCCAAGGCCGATGCGGCCCAGCTTGCGCAGGTGGGTCTGCAGACGGTCGCGGATCGGGAATTCCAGCATATGCAGGGCGCGGTCATCGGCGACGCCAATCATCCCGCCGATGGGGGTGTAAAGCCACGTCGCCCGCAGCGGGCTGTCACCGATCAGATCGGGGAAGGTGCGCGCGAGGTCGTCGGGGCCACAGAGTTCGGGCATAGGGTCCATGCGATGACGCCAGGTGGGTAAGTGTGTTTGACGGTGTCATTTTGAGCGAGTTTCAAAGACGAGTAGAGTTTCAGCGGCTCTGGGATTTCTAGGCCCCGAAATGGTCGAAAGGTCACTGCGGGGTTCCAGTTTCCGACTACTGCAGCGACGGACGTTGCGACCCCCGCACACCGCGATTGTGTGAGCCCGGCGGTGCGGTAGATGCATAGTGTCACAGAGTTCGACTTGGTGAACCTTTGAATGCGGCGGCACCCGTACGAGGCCAGTGCCGCCAAGATTCACCCAGCGTTCTCAACAATTAATAAATTATGTCAGCGACTTAAGGAAGGCTGGATGTCAGTCCCGCTCCCTCGCACTCAATCACCTGGCCGCCCGCAAGGGGCGGCCAGGTCGGGCGGTGAAGGACGGTCCCGCAAAGGCAGGACCGAGGCCGCTACATCTTCTTGTGCTCACAGGTCACCGCCGGGTTGAACGGCATCAGGTCGCCCATCGGGTTCTCGCGGAACAGCCAGACGTGCTGGTCGTAATGTGGCATGAAGCCATGCGCCTC
>JAYSSN010000195.1:0-1659 GCA_043720555.1 Rhodobacterales bacterium
CCGACCAATCCCCTGCCTATCATTACAATGTCATCGCCCGTGCCCTGCGCGTGATTGATGATGCCGGCCCCGGTCTGACACTGGACGCCTTGGCGGCCCGGATGCAGATGAGCCCGCACCACTTTCAACGCACCTTTTCGCAGTGGGTCGGCGTCAGCCCCAAACGCTATCAGCAATACCTGACGCTGGACCATGCCAAGACGTTGCTGAAAGATCGCTTTACGCTGCTGGAAACCACACTGCATACCGGCTTGTCCGGGGCCAGCCGCCTGCACGATCTGTTTGTGACATGGGAGGCGATGACGCCGGGTGACTATGCCCGGGGCGGGGCAGGCCTGACGATCCGTCATGACATCACAGAAACCCCGTTCGGCCCCGCCCTTATCATGGCCACCGACCGTGGTCTGTGCGGCATGGCCTTTACTGCTGATATGGGCTGCGACGCTGCCATGGCTGATCTTGCATCCCGCTGGCCCAAGGCCACATTTGCCCCGGCTGACCTGACCGATTTTGGCGCGAATATCTTACTTGGGGTTCATCAACCTGTTGCCAATTCCCATGCTCGATGGCGGCCACTTGCTCTTTTACGCCATCGAGGCGGTCCGGCGGAAACCGGTTCCGGCGGCGACGCAGGAATGGGCCTATCGATCGGGATTGTTTGCGCTTTTGCTGTTCATGGTTGTGGTGACGATCAACGATCTTGCCGGTTTGGGCCTTTGGCGCGGTATCGCCGGGTTGATCGGATGAGCCGCATCGGGCAGGGGCGGGCCAAGTAATGTTAATTTTCGAAGGGCGGTTTCCGCGTGACAGTTAAAATGCCGACCAACAGCCCGCGCCGACACCTTTCCACAGTGCTGATGGGAACAATGCTGGCCGGTGTGCCATCGCTTGTCGTCGCACAAGCAACCCGCCCGACGCTGATGACGCCCGCAGCGCCTACGCCGGCACCCGAGACTGATGGTGGGACAATCAAGTCGATTGCCGTTTCGGGGTCTCAGCGCATCGAAGGCGAGACCGTCCGGTCTTACGTGAAGCTGCGTGCGGGCGGCGCTTACACGCGTGAAACGCTGGATCAGGCGCTTCAGGATTTGTTTGCCACAGAGCTTTTTGCCGACGTCCAGATTCGCGACGAGCAGGGTGCGCTGACGATTATCGTCAAGGAAAACCCGGTCATCAACCGCATCGTTTTCGAAGGCAATAAGCGCGTCAAGGAAGACAAGCTCGGCAAGGAATTGAAACTCGCGCCGCGCACAATCTTTACGCGGTCAAAAGTCCGTGCCGATATCGCTCGCATTATCGAGCTGTATCGCCGTCAGGGACGTTTTGCCGCGACAGTCGAACCCAAGATGGTGATGCTCGACCAGAACCGTGTCGATATTGTCTATGAAATCAGCGAAGGGCCGAAATCGAAGGTCCGCCAGATCAACATCATCGGCAACGAAGTGTTCGGCGATGGCCGGCTGCGTGGCGAGATGGTCACCAAGCGGTCGCGTTTTTATCGCTTCTTTTCGTCGAACGACAGCTATGATCCGGATCGTCTTGCCTATGACCAGGGCAAGTTGCGGCAGTTTTATCTGACCAATGGCTATGCCGATTTCCGGGTTGTGTCGGCAGTCGCCGAACTGACGCCCGACAAGCGCGATTTCATCGTCACTTATG
>JAYSSN010000196.1:0-10607 GCA_043720555.1 Rhodobacterales bacterium
CTGATTTTTCGGACGGGGCGTCCGGATTTTCCGGACGGGCTCTTGATTTTCGCGCCATGACATAAAGCCTTTCGTTGCGGGCTTGCCGTCAAGCGGTTCCTCTTGCAGCGCCCATTTGGCCGCTTTCCCGATACCGGAGGGGCCAAGGTGCCCCCCTTGCGTCATGGTGATAAATCCGCGTTCTGTCAGGCTGCGGAAATAGGCAGTGGTGGTGTCCTTAGTCACATTCAACGCCTTGGCCGCATCCCTTTGGCTTAGGAATATCTGCCCGTTATTTGCCCCGGTGAACCGCCGCTTGAGTTCGATATACAACGCGCGCGGCCCAGGTTTCAGGCTTGCCCATGCCTCTGACCGTTGCAACCATTCTGGTAGCATCACGAAGCGCGGTTCAGATCGGCCCTTTTTGCGGCTCCACTGCCTTTGCGTCGACATCATCGGAAGTCGCCCCATAAGACCAAGACAAGCCTGACCTTCACGGCCACGGCCACGGCCACGGACAGGGCCAAGGCAACGCAGCACAGGCAGCCGGGCTGGGTCTGCGCCCATTTCATGCGCTGGCCCCCACAGCGCGCGACACGCGGCTTTTCAGGATGTAGCGGGCATGGTGTCCCGCGAAGGGGCCGCCATGGCCTTCAGTCACCGTGACAATATCAAAGCCCAAGCCCCGAAGGGTGAACACATAAGCCGACCATCGCGGGCCGGGGTGGTCAATCGGGGTGCAGCCCGCGTCCTTGGCCGCTACGAGGCATTCTAGCGCCCAACGGTCGCGCCCGCCGATCAGGTGCTGTGTCGCGGTGCCGTCGCTGTGATGCAGGTAATAGGGGGCGATACCCCAAGAGGGTTCTGTTGCCATCTGGCAATTCCTTTCCGTTTGTCAGGGAAGGGCGATGCAGGCTAAACTTGCGGTGTGCCAACCGACCGATATTGAGCCGCCGCCCCAGGTGATGCGGGGCGGTTCTTTACGGTTTGGCTTTGGTGCCTTCCCAAGCCTCAATATCCGATAGCCGCCAACGGGTGCAGCCGGGTGATAGCTTGACGGGTTTGGGAAAGTTCGGGTCGGCCTTCAAAAGTCGCCAAGGCCATGTGCGGTGATTTCCATAACGGGCGGCGAAGTCTCGGTCAGTGATGTAGACGGATTGCATAGGGACTCCATTCGGTGTGAATGGACCCAATGTGCTGCATTTAGTATTGGCTCTCATGGCGGACGTTGCTGCAACGTCTCCGTCCCAGATAGCCAATGGGCCTGCGAAACAGCCAATTTAAGCAATTCGGGACATTCATCCTTCATTTTCACAATCGTATGCGCAAGTTCCTGGCGATGCAAACGCAGTGCCTTACTACTCGGATTTACCACCAACTCTTTGATAGCGCGCGAAGTTCGGTAATGGCCCAAGTTACAAAGGGCGAACGCGACCGCATCACAAGCGGATAACGCTGGCGAGGCCTCGTTGCGGGTAAGAGTTAAACCAAAATCTTCAGATACGCGGTCGGCCAAACAGATCAGATACAAATTCTGGACGAAATTTTTTGCCATCTTTTTTGATGATTTGGGCGGCTCAAATTCTCCAGCCACTCTTAATCCCGCAAAGGTTCGCAACACCTGAGACAGCGGCTCTCCGCGAACTATGCGTGATACAACAAGGTTGCAAAGCAAATCGAATGCCCCCTTGCTGCGGTCTGCTTGTGAATAAAGCCATTCCGCCGCACCCTCTGGACACAGATACTTTACGCCGAGGTCATCAGAAATTTGGACTATCCGCAACTTCAATCGAAACTGCACTTCCATGGGCTCCATCGCCGGGAAAATAAGTTGCCCCTCGGATACGTAATGTCTGAGAATTTTCTGGGCAAAGCCCACCGCACCCTGAAAATCTTGCATCACCCAATCCTCACCACGTTATCCACCACCACTTTCCCGCCGATGAAAGCCGCCCAATCGGCCATCATGGCGCGGCGCTTTTCAATCATGTCCCCGCGCCGATAGGCGGCCTCGGTCGCGTTGCTGATCCGGTGCGCCAAGGCGACCTCGGCCATTTCGCCGGGAAAGCGGGTGCGCTCTGCCACCCAATCGCGGAATGTGCTGCGAAGGCCATGCGGCACGGCGGGGGACTTGTTCACTCTATCGACAAAGCCGGGGCCGCCTTCGGACAGGTCGGCCTCATGGATACGGCGCATGGCAGCACTTAGGGTCATATCGGACAGCATCCCGCCGCGCGGGGCCAGGAATACCAGATCGGACCCTGCCAGCCGGGGAAGCGCCTGCAACAGTGCCACAGCGGCCCCGGACAGGGGGACACGGTGTTCCCTCTTCATCTTCATGCGCTGGGCGGGGATAACCCACAGCCCGCGTGTCAGGTCTATTTCTGCCCAAGTGGCCCCACGCACGTCGCCCGACCGGGCCGCGACCAAGGCGGCGAATTGTAGCGCCCTTGCGCCCATACCGTCCTGCGCGCCCAAACATACATACCAGCGCGCGGCGTCATCTAGGCCAAGGGCAGGCTGATTTTTCACGCGGGCAGACCTGGGAACGGCGGGCAAAAGTTCCTTCAGGTTCCCGCCCCAGCGCGCGGGATTATCCCCTGTCCGATAGCCCGCAACGGTGGCCCATGACAAAACCGCCTCTATCCGACCCCGCACGCGGGTTGCAGTTTCGGGCTTGTCGGCCCAGATCGGCTGCAGGGCGCGCACTACGTCGCGCGGTTCGATATCCTGAATCAGCATCTTGCCCAGCGCGGGCTTGGCATAACTTTCCAGGGTACTGCGCCATTGGTCACGGTGCTTGGCGTTCTGAAACGCTTCCAGCTTGCTGGCCAGATATTCGCACATGGCCTTTTCAAAAGTCATCCCCCGGCGCTGGGCGGCGATAAGCGCGGCCTTGACGGCCTTGCGCTCTAGCACGGGGTCGCGGCCTGCCTCGATGCCCTTGCGCGTCTCTCTGGCCTTCTCACGGGCTAGGGACAGGGTTACATCCGGGTATCCGCCCAAACCGATTTCGCGGCGAAGGTCCCCCACCTTGATCCGCAAAAGCCATGACGCCGCGCCGGACGGGGTAACTTGCAGGTAAAGCCCCGCCACGCCACCGACCGAAAACGCCTCGGTTTTCGTGCCGCCCCCATGGGTCATGCGCTTGATATCAAGCGGCCCAAGTTCCCGTGCTTTCTTCGGCATGTCTAAAAGCCCCCAACCCGCCAAACAACCCGCCATGGATAGCCCGCCATACAGCCCGCCATAAATCATGCGACCTGTCCGAACGGGATGCAACAGGGTAAATCGGGGTCGGATAACATTTTCCCTAAACTATATCCACATAACGGAATTTTTTCCACGGGATGCAACGGGTTGAAACTGAAAAACGGCGGACCAACTTTCCGCCAAGATCGCCAAGCTGCGCATTTTCCGCGATGATGCAGGCAGGATGAACCGGTCGGTCACGGACGTCGGCGGTGCGGCATTGATCATCAGCCAGTTCACCCTTGCGGCCGACCTGCGCGGCAACCGTCCCGGCTTTTCCAACGCTCAAGCACCTGATGCGGGCAAGCGGCTGTATGATCATTTCACCACCCGCATGGCCGCAGCGGGCATTCCGGTGGCCAATGGCATCTTCGGGGCGGATATGGCGGTCGATCTGGTGAATGACGGGCCGGTGACGATCTGGATGGATACAGCGACCCTGTAGGATCGAGAACAATTACGCGTTTTATCCATGAAGACCTGCGTCTTATCGTGGTCATTGATGCTGTACCTGTCAATTCCACACGTCGCAGATCACCTCCGTCACCGCCCAGTGCGAGAGACGCTTGCCAGTTACTTGAACGGGTTCACGTCGCTTGAGCCGATCGCCTCTTCGCATTCCACCAGCACGTCCATCGACGCGCGCGACCCTGAAAGCGTGTAGCTGATGACATCCTCGCCCTGCTGATTGCGGACATGGATGGTGTGGCCCTGTGCGACTTCGATCAGAAAATCCACCGCCGCATCGTCACCTTGCAGCCCGAACAGCACCGAGTTCTGGTTCAGGTCGGCATCGTTCAGTGTCCACTCCGCGCGCCGGTCGATCTGCACGACAAGATCGGCGGTGCCGCCGTCGAACTGCCAATCGGGTGAATAAAACTGCAACTGGGTATAGCCGTCCTGAAACGACCAGATCGCAAAGCTATCGTTGCCTTGGGTGACTTCGGCGCTGCAGGCAAGGGTGCCGTCATCAAACTTCACGATTTGCACGATCCATGCTCCGCGTGCAAAAACGGTTTCGGATTGCTGCGCGGCTACGGGCGGGGCCAGCGCAACAAGCACGGCAACGAAACGGGCAATACACAGCATCGGCATCTCCCTGCCTGTAAACGCAAGGCGAAGTTTCATGCGATTCGCCCTGCGCGATCAAGTGGTCGTTTCAGGGCCGCCCGGCCACCCATTCCCAAGGCCGGGTATGCTGACCCAGCACCTCGGCGACCTTTGCCTCGTCCAGCGGGCCCGACGTCACAAGACGCGCGACCAGGCCGCGTTTCTTGTCTTCGACCACCTCGGCCACCCTGACGGGCAGGCCGGCCTCGGCCAGAGATGCATCATAGATGCGGGCGATGGCCATGCGGCGCAGATCGGGTTTGAACACCTTGCCCACGGCGGTTTTCGGCAGTTCCGGCAGGATTTCGATGTATTTGGGGATTGCCGCGCGCTCGGTGATGGCCCTCTTGGCGAACTCGATCAGATCGGCGGTCGTCACGGTGGCGCCTTTGACCAGTTCGACATAGGCGGCCGGCACTTCGCCCGCATGGGCATCGGGCTGTCCGATGGCACCGACAAAGCCGACTGCGGGATGGCCCATCAGCGCTTCTTCAATCGTCGCGGGGTCGATGTTGTGGCCGCCCCGGATAATCAGGTCCTTCGCCCGGCCCGTGATATACAGGTATCCATCCGCATCAATGCGCCCCAGATCACCCGTGCGCAGCCATTTGTCATCGACATACAGATCGCGGTTCTTTTCCGCCTCGGTATAGGTGGCCCCCACAAAGACGCCGGGGTTTGAGACGCAAATCTCGCCCACCTCGTCCACGCCGCAATCACGGTAGCCGCCGTCCTTGGTCATCACGATGCGCACGCTGGTGTGCGGAAAGATCAGCCCGACCGACCCGATCCGTTTTTCTCCGTCTGGCGGGTTGCACGACACAAGGCAGGTCGCCTCGGTCAGACCGTAGCCTTCGATGATGTCCAGCCCCGTGGCCGCCTTGAAGCGGTTGTACAGTTCAATCGGAAGCGGGGCAGAGCCGGAAAACGTGCCGCGCAGGCTGCTGATATCGGCATTGACCGGGCGCTGCATCAGGGCGGCAAGCGCCGTAGGGACGGTGATGGTGTAGGTCACCTTCCAGCGTTCGACCAGTTTCCAGAAGTTGTCGAACACGCCCGCGCCACGATAGCCCTGCGGCGTCGGGAACACCGCATGCCCGCCGCTGGCGATCATCGACATCATGATCGGATAGGCCGCAAAGACATGAAACAGCGGCAGGGGACACAGCACGGTATCGGTCGACTTGAACAGGATCGATTGACCGATCCAGCCGTTATAGACCATCCCCGACACCCGGTGCTGGGCGACCTTGGGCATGCCGGTGGTCCCGCCGGTGTGAAAATAGGCGGCGACCCGGTCGGCCAGAGTATCGGTGAACGTCAGCCGGTCAGCGGGTTGCTGGGCCAGCGCGCGGGTAAAGCTGACCACGCGCGCCTTGTGCGTGACGGGGTTCTTCGGGCGGATGAACGGCACGATCCACGATTTCGGCGGGCTGAGGCAGGACAGCAGGTCAACCTCGACCACCGTTTTCACATCCGGGGCAAGCGCCACCGCCTGCGCCACCTTTTGCGCCACATCGGTTTTGGGAAAGGTGCGCAGGGTAACGACGACCTTTGCACCGGTTTCGCGCAGGATGCCTGCAATCTGTTCGGCATCCAGCAGGGGATTGACCGGGTTCACGATGCCCGCGACAGCACCACCGATCAGGGTGATGACGGTTTCAAGGCAATTGGGCAGCACATAAGCCACCACATCCTTTTCACCGACACCAAGGCTGCGAAACAGGTTGGCGGCCTGCGTCACACGGCCGTGCAGGACATCCCATGTCAGGGTCTGCGCCTTGTCGGTGGGGCCGGATGTCAGCTGGAATGACACGGCGGGCCGCGCGCCGTGGGCGGCTTTCGTGCGGGTAATGAAGTCGTACATGGACCGTGCATGGCCACCATCGGCCCATGGTCCCTCGGCCTCGAGCGCGCGGATGTCCGCCACGGATACGAATGCGGTCATGCTATCCTCCCTGATCCCCGGTTGGTCCGGGGCTGTTGTGCGCACAGGATTGAGCAGGAATGCCATGCGCCGCAAGCCATGGCGTGCAAAAGTACGCGGCGTCAGTTTGATTCAGATCTGCCCGTCGGTGAATTGCAGGCGCGCAAGGCGGGCATAAAGGCCACCTTCGGCCACCAGCGCGTCATGTGTGCCCGTGGCCACGATGCGGCCCTGGTCGAACACGACAATGCGGTCGGCGCGTTTCACGGTGGCCAGACGGTGCGCGACAACCAGAGTCGTGCGCCCCTTTGACAGGGTTTCCACGGCGGCCTGGACGGCGGCCTCGCTTTCCGCATCAAGGGCGGATGTCGCTTCGTCCAGCAACAGCACGGGCGCGTCACGCAGGATGGCACGGGCGATGGCGATGCGCTGCTTCTGCCCGCCCGACAGCATGACACCGCGTTCGCCTAGCGGGCTGTCATAGCCCTGCGGCAGCTTTGCGATAAAGTCATGCGCGGCGGCAGCGCGGGCGGCGGTTTCCACCTCGGCATCGGTCGCGGTTGGCCGACCAAAGCGGATGTTGTCGCGGGCAGAGGTGGCAAAGATCACCGGGTCTTGCGGCACCATCGCAATCGCACTGCGGAAATCGGTGCGGGCCATGTCAGTCACGGCCACGCCGTCCAGGCGGACGGTCCCCGATTGCGGATCATAAAACCGCATCAGCAGTTGCAGGATTGTCGTCTTTCCCGCACCGGACGGCCCGACCAGCGCCACGGTCTGCCCCGGTTCCACATGCAGCGTCACGCCGTCCAGCGCACTGACCGATGGCCGGGCCGGATAGCGGAAAACAACGTTGTCAAAGCTGATCCGGCCACGCACGGGGTGGGGCAATGCGACGGGATGGGCGGGCTCTTGTACGGTGTCGGTGGTGTTCAACAGTTCCACCAGCCGCTCGGTCGCCCCGGCGGCGCGTTGCAATTCACCCCAGATTTCGGACAGCGCCCCCACGGCCCCCGCAACCATCACCGCGTAGATGACGAACTGGATCAATTCGCCCGGTGTCATCACACCCGCCCGCACATCACGCGCCCCGACCCACAGCACCCCGACGATTCCGGTGAACGTCAGCAAGATCACGATCACTGTCATCACAGCTCGGGTGCCGATACGCGTTTTGGCGGATTGAAACGATTTCTCCGTGACCTCGGCAAAGATTGCGCGAGTCTTTGCCTCATGCGTAAAGGCCTGCACGGTCTGCACCGATGTCAGCGCTTCGGACGCCTGCCCGGACGACACGGCGATCCAATCCTGATTTTCGCGTGACAGGCGGCGCAGTTTGCGGCCCAGAATGACAATTGGCACCACCACCGCCGGCACAATCAACAGCACCAGCCCCGACAGCTTGGCCGAGGTCAGGAACAAAAGCACCAGTCCGCCCAGCAAGATCAACACGTTACGCAAGGCGACCGACACGGATGATCCTATCACCGACAAAATCAGCGTGGTATCGGTGGACAGTCGGCTGACAATCTCGCCCGTCATGAGGCGTTCAAAGAACGCGGGCGACAGGCCCATCACGCGGTCAAACAGGGCGCGCCGGATATCGGCCACGACACGTTCGCCCAGCCGGGTGACAAGGTAGTAGCGCAACCCCGTGCCAACCGCGAGCACCGCCGCAATGCCAAGGGCTGCGGCAAAGTACTGATCCAGCAGGCTTGCGTTGCTGGCGTTAAAGCCATCGACAACGCGGCGCACCGACAAAGGCAGGATCAGGCTGACGCTGGCCGTCAGCACAAGGGCCGCAATCGCCAGCAGCGTCAGATGCCGATAGGGAACCAGAAAGGGCAATAGCCCGCGCAATGCCCCCACGCGCTTTGATGCCGCCCGGTCTTGTGTTGCCTGATCTGCCATCCCGTCCGTCTATCGCGTGCCGCACGCTGCTTCAAGGTATGACGGCTGCGACCTTTTCCTTGGCGCGGCTCTGTGCGACCCTGCCCCGCACAAAGGAACGCTCATGGCCCATTTCACCGCCGCCGACGGCACCCTGATTGCCTATGACGACCATGGCAGTGGCCTGCCGCTGCTGTGCCTGCCGGGCCTGACGCGGACGATGCGGGATTTTGAGTATCTGATGCCGCACCTGCCGCCTTGCCGACTGATCCGCATGGATTATCGTGGGCGCGGTGACAGCGGCTGGTCAGGCGCGGCAAGCTATACTGTTGCGCAGGAAGGTGCCGATGCGCTGGCCTTGCTGGATCATCTGGGGGTGGACCGCGTCGCGCTCCTTGGCACATCGCGGGGTGGATTGATCGGGCTGTTGCTGGCGGTGGTGGCGAAAGAACGGCTGCTGGGCCTGTGCCTGAATGACAGCGCACCGGTGTTGGACCGTGACGGGTTGATCCGCATTCAGGACTATGTTGGCCGCAACCCCGCGGCGAAAACCCATGACGAGATGGCCCGCGCCCTGCCGCGCGTGCTGCCGGGTTTTGCCAATGTGCCGCACAGCCGCTGGCTGGAGGAAGCGCGTATACATTATGAGCAAAGCCCTGCAGGATTGCGCATCACCTATGACCCGGCGCTGCGGGATGCGTTTCTGGCGGCGCTGGCGCTGCCGCAGGTCGATGCCTGGCCGCTGTTCGATGCACTGGCGGGCCTGCCCGTGGCGTTGATCCGGGCGGCGAATTCCGATCTTGTCACGTGTGAAACGGCAGCCGCGATGCGGCAGCGCCGCCCCGACATGATCTTTGCCGATGTGCCCCATCGCGCCCATGTGCCGTTTCTGGACGAGCCGGAAAGTCTGGCCGTCATCCATGCCTTCATGAAAGCGGTCCGATGACCGGTATCACCATGATCGACGCCGCCGCCGCCCGCATTGCAGGCCATGCGCGACTGACCCCGCTTTTGGAAAGCGACACGCTGAATGGCATGGCCGGGCGGCGCGTGCTGGTCAAGGCCGAATGCCTGCAGCGCACCGGCAGTTTCAAGTTTCGCGGGGCGTGGGCGGCGTTGAGCATGCTGCCGCAAAGTGCTGGCGTGATTGCCTTTTCATCGGGAAATCATGCGCAGGGCGTGGCCTTGGCCGCACGGATGCAGGGGCGCGTGGCGGTCATCGTGATGCCCGCCGATGCGCCCGCCATCAAGATTGCCAATACGCGGAGTTACGGGGCCGAGGTGGTGCTGTATGACCGGCTGCATGATGACCGCGATGCCATCGGCGCGGCGATTGCGGCGCAGCGCGGGCTGGCACTGGTCAAGCCGTTCGATGATGCGCAGGTCATCGCGGGGCAAGGCACCATCGGGTTGGAGATCGCAGCGCAGGCTGCAGCGGCAGGGGTGACGACGGCCGACGTCGTGACCTGCTGTGGCGGCGGCGGGATGACCGCGGGGATCGCGCTGGCCCTTGCGGCCCGCGCGCCGGGCCTGCGCGTGCGCACAGCGGAACCCGTCGGGTTTGACGATGCGGCGCAATCGCTGCTGGCCGGACGGATCGTCAGGCACACGGGCATCACCACCATATGCGATGCGATCATGACAGCCGCACCGGGCGAGATCACCTTTCCCATCCTGCAGCGCCTGTGTGGGCCGGGGCTGGTCGTCACCGATGACGAGGCCTTGCAGGCCGTCGCCGCCGCCTTCACCCATCTGCGCATCGTGGTGGAACCGGGCGGGGCGGTGGCGCTGGCGGCAAGCCTGTTCCGGGGAGAACAGATTGCGGGGGATGCGGTAATCTGTGTGGCATCCGGCGGCAATGTCGATGCGGTGATGTTTCAAGAGGCGTTGCATCGGTTCGGATGATTGCAATTAACGAAAGAAAAACACAAAATTTACGTCTGAAACACTCAATATGCTGTGAAAATCGAACATGCCGCTGATCTACCTCAATGAGCTGCGCCTGAGCGCCCGGCTGGATGGTCCTGTGACGGGCGCACCGCTGGTTTTGATCCACGCGCTTGGCACGGACATGACCTTGTGGGACGCGCTGATCCCTCTTCTGCCACCGGGCTTGCGCATCTTGCGGCTTGATCTGCGGGGGCATGGCGCCTCCGATGGGCCTGCACCGCCCTATGCGATGGGCACGCTGATCCGTGATGTCGAACGCCTGATGGATCATTTCGCGCTGAAGGATGCGGTGGTGCTGGGCCTGTCGATCGGTGGGCTGATCGCGCAGGGGCTGGCGGTCAAGCGGTTGGACCTGGTGCGCGGCATGATCCTGTCGAACACCGCCGCGCGCATCGGGTCGGCGGCGCTGTGGCACACCCGGATCGCCGCGGTGCGGGAGGCTGGCATGGCAGCCATCGCCGATGCCACGGTTGAGCGCTGGTTTGGCCGCCATGGCAAG
>JAYSSN010000197.1:0-10590 GCA_043720555.1 Rhodobacterales bacterium
TAACAGAATTGGGCGCATGGCCATCGTCCTTCAGGGATTGGGTCCGACGCGCACCGCGCCGGTGTCTGTCACAAAGCCGCTTACCGTGCTGCGCGAGGCCAGGTTCATGACCCGGATCATGTCGCCCGTGCCGCCGCGCCCCAATGCGCGGCCTTCGGTCGTGATCTGCAAGCCGCCCGCAACATAGATCAGCGGCACGATCTGATTGCGATCAACCATGGCCGGCGCGCCGAAATCCTGCGCCCTGATCGGACGCCCGGCATAAACCGTCACGCGCGCCTCTTGCCCGATGACAAGCGCGGCATCGTCGATTGCACCGGGAATTGCGGCATCAACGCCGTTCAGGTCATCCGCCGTGACAACGGCCTGCGCAGGGATGGTGCGCAGTGCAATGACACTTTCGGCCAGTGCACCGCCAGGCAGCCACAACAGGGCCAGAAGCAGCCGCATCAGCGCACCTGCGTCGTGGCGGCGAGCATCTGGTCAGCCGCAGTGATGACTTTGGCGTTCAGTTCGTATCCGCGCTGGGCCTTGATAAGTTCGGTCACCTCCCGCACGGAATCGACGCTGCTGTCCTCGAGGTATCCCTGCCGCAGCGTGCCAAGACCAGTCTGGCCCGGCGTGCCGACGTTGGCGCTGCCCGAAGCCGCGGTTTCAAGGAACAGGTTCGATCCCATCGCCTCCAGCCCTTTTTCGTTGCTGAAGCCCACGAGGGTCAGTTGCCCCAGCAGTTCCGGTTCGATCCGGTCGCCGAAATAGGCGTAAACCTCGCCGGCACCGTTGATGGCGATACTGCGGGCGTCTTCGGGAATGGTGATGCCGGGGGCAACCTGATGGCCTTCGGAATTCACGATCAGCCCGTCTGCTGATCGTTTCAGCGCGCCGTCGCGGGTGTAGGCCGCAAGGCCCGATGGCAGTGTCACCTCGATATAACCACTGCCTTCAATCGCGATGTCCAGATCGCCGCCGGTGGCGCTCAGCGCGCCTTGCGCCAGCACCACCGACACCGCTGCCGGACGCACGCCAAGGCCGATCTGAATGCCCGTGGGCAGCATCGTGCCATCTTCGGCAGTGATGGTGCCGGGGCGGGCCATCTGTTGATAATGCAGGTCGGCAAAGTCGGCGCGGCGGGCGTTGTAGCCCGTTGTCGACATGTTGGCCAGGTTGTTGGACACCACATCCACCCGCATCTGTTGGGCCGCCATGCCCGTTGCGGCGATCTGCAAGGCTTTCATTGCGGGGTCCTATCGGCCAAGGGTCTGGATGACGCCACGCACGCGGGCATCTTCACGGTCGAGAAATGTCTGCCCCAGTTCATAGGCGCGCTGGACCGCGATCATTCGCGCCACTTCGGTGACGGGTTCGACGTTGCTGCCCTCCAGCATGCCTTGCAGGATGACCCCGCCTTCCGCAGGTTCGACCCCGGCGGTGGCCGCAAACATCGTGCCCGCAACATGGACAAGGTTGAGCGGATCAGCCGCCTGCCACAGCCCGACGCGGGCCACCGCCACGCCGTCTGCGGAAATCGTGCCGTCCTGTGCCAATCCCACCGCACGCACGCCTGCAGGTACAACAACCGGAGCGCCTCCCGCATCCAGCAGGCGGTACCCGTCGGGTGTAACCAACTCTCCGTCGGCAGACGGGGTGAACGCCCCGGCGCGGGTAAGGCGTTCGCCCTGTGGCGTTTCGATCAGAAAGAATCCGTCGCCCTGAATGGCGAAATCATAGGTGCCGCCCGTGTGCGACAGCCCCGCTTGCGACAGATCCACATTGCGCCCGGATGCCATGGCCATCGACAGCGATGGCGCGCCCTCCAGCCGGATCACGTATTCCGAAAACACCACACCCTCGCGCCGGAATCCCGTGGTCGAGATATTGGCGATGTTCTGCGCCACAATCTCCATCTCGCGCATCAGGCCGGATTGGCGGGTCAGCGTCGTGTAGCCGATGCTATCCATGTCAGCTTCCCGCAATCAGGGGGATCAGGCGATCGGTGAAGAACGCGATGAGGGTCGAGGTCATGAAACTCATGCTGACCCAGAACACGATCAGCATCGCGCCGACCTTGGGCACAAAGGTCAGCGTCATTTCCTGTATGGAGGTCAGCGCCTGAAACAGGCCGATGACCACGCCCGCCACCAATGCGACGCCCAGAAGCGGGGCCGAAATGATGACGGAAATCCACAAGCCCTGGCGCAGGACATCAAAGATCATTGCCTCGGTCATACCGGCATCCTCAGGATTTCCTGATAGGCCTCGACCACGCGGTCGCGCACTGTTGCCACCGTGTCGACGGCCAGTTGCGATGACGTCAGCGCTGCGACAAGCGCCTGCGGATCGGCACCGCCGGTCATGGCCGCGCGGGCCGTGCTTTCATGCTGGGCCAGCGCCTCGGCAAAGCTGCCTGCCAGTTGCGCGAACCCTTGTGCGGCACCGCCCGGTTGCGGCGAAGGGGCCGCCGCCGAACGGGCCTGCGCATAGGTCTGGTTCGCAAACGATGTTCTTATATCCATTCTGGATCTCCTTTAGCGGCGCAACAGATCAAACAGGCTCTGCGTCATCTGCCGCGCCTGATCGAAGAGTTTGAGGTTCGCCTCGTAGCTGCGCTGCGCTTCGCGCGCGTCCGCGATTTCGATCACCAGATCGACATTCGAGCCGTCGTAGTAACCGCTGTCATCCGCCATCGGGTGACCGGGATCGTTGATCCTGACCCCCTCACTGCGGTCGAGCTGCACCGGCCCGGTTTCAACCCGACCGACCGCCACCTCGTCGTGAAATGTCGTGATCTTGCGCTGATATCCGGGGGTATCGGCGTTCGCCACATTTTCCGATACATGGCGCAGGCGCATCGCCTGTGATTCCATCCCGGATGCAGAATAGGACAGTGATGTCAGAATGTTGTTCATCTGAATCCCCCTTACCTTGGCCGGCCAAGGCTGGCGCGGATCACATCGGAGGTTCCGCGATAAATAGCGAGCGCCATGTCATGCTGCTGGCGCGTTTCCACCGCCTTCACCATTTCAGTCTCCAGCGACACGGTATTGCCATTGGGCGCGCCGTGGCCGCCAACAGGTGCCGCGGCTATGGCGGGCGCGGTGCTGTCGCGGCCAAAATGCCCGGTCCGCGTGGCCCGCATGCCGTCATCTGACGCTTCACGCCACGCGGTCGCAAAATCGGCCACATCCTGCGTGCGGTAACCCGGCGTGTCGGCATTGGCCACATTGCGCGCAATGACCCCAAGGCGGGCCCCCGCATGTGCGGACATGGCCTGCGCCATGGTGATGATTTCAAGTTTTTCAAACATCTCGGGCTTCTCCCTCGACCTGCTTCACCAAGGCTTAAGGGTGATTCCTTTAAAAACGGTAAGCAGTGAACAAAGGAAGAATTCCGATGGCCGATGTCTTTGATACGCTTCAGTCCGAACTCGCCCGCGTCCGGGTGAAATCCCGTGTGGGCCGCGTGGTCGAGGCCGCGCGCGGCACCTTGCGGGTCACGGGGTTGCAATCGCATGCGCGGCTGGGTGACCGGGTGATGATCCGGGCGTCTGGCACACACAACGGTGGCGAGGTTCTGCGCCTGTCGCCCGGCGATTGCACCGTGCTGCCCGATAGCGGCGGTGAAGGCATGGCGATCGGGGATGCAGTTGAATTGGTCGGGTGCGCCGACGTCGCCCCAAATGAGCGCTGGATAGGCCGCGTGATCGATGCCTTTGGGCGGCCCCTGGACGGGCGGCCCCTGTTTTGCGGCCCGACGCCGCGCGCGTTACGTGCCAACGCCCCGGCGGCCGCGACGCGGCGCAGGCTGGGTGGGCGGCTTGATACCGGCGTCGCGGTGTTCGACACACTGTTGCCGTTGGTGCAGGGGCAGCGGATTGGCTTGTTCGCGGGCTCCGGCGTCGGGAAATCATCGCTGCTGGCGCGATTCGCGCGCGGGGTCGTGGCGGACGTCATCGTGATTGCGCTGGTCGGCGAACGGGGCCGCGAATTGCGCGAATTCACCGAACGCGTTCTGGGGCCAGCGGGCATGGCGCGCAGCATCGTCGTTGCAGCGACGTCCGACCAATCCGCCAACGTGCGTCGCCGCTGTGCCTGGACGGCGATGGCGGTTGCCGAACACTTTCGCGATCAGGGAATGCAGGTGCTGCTGTTGCTCGACAGTGTCACCCGGTTTGCCGAGGCGCACCGTGAAGTCGCCCTGGCAGCGGGTGAGGAGGCCGGACTTGGCGGTTTTCCTCCGTCAACCGGCGCCCTCATCATGGGGTTGGCCGAACGCGCGGGGCCGGGGCCTGAAGGTGCGGGTGACATCACGGCGGTGTTTTCGGTGCTTGTGGCCGGGTCCGACATGGATGGCACAGTCGCCGATATCCTGCGCGGTGTGCTGGATGGCCATGTCGTCATGGACCGCAAGATTGCCGAGCGCGGGCGTTATCCGGCGATCGATCTTTTGCGGTCCGTCTCGCGCAGCTTGCCGGATGCGGCGTCAGAGGCGGAGAATGCCCAGATCGCCCAGGCCCGCCGCCTGCTGGGGGCCTATGACCGGGCGGAATTGATGATTCAGGCAGGGCTTTACGCCCCTGGATCGGACCCGGTGATTGACGAGGCGATCCGCGTCTGGCCCGCGCTGGATACCTTTCTGGCGGAAATGGCCCCGCAGGATGGCGTCACGGGCAGCTTCCGGCGTCTGGCTGAGGTACTGACCTAGCGCCGGCGGGGTTGGGCGCGGGTACGTCGCGTCATGTCGCGGAGGGGGTGTCCGCATCGGTCGTGAGACAGGCCGACGGGTGGGGCGATGTGGGTATCGGGCTCGCTCAACGCGCCGCGTGTTGCATCAGCGTCAGTGCAGTGCCGGCCCATGTGCTGCCCGGTGCGTTGCCTGTTTCGGATCGCACAAGGAATTGGCGGATCAGGTCTTCCACCTTTTTGGGATCACTGAACTGGCGGATCGAGGCTGATCCGAAGGTACGCTCAGCGCGGTCCTTCAGTGTGGCCAACTGTCTGTCCAGATCGATGGAGGCAAAGCTGGCGGGCAGGCCGAGGGCACGCTGGAACACCTGCCGCAGCGGCTGATTGCCCATCACGGTCAGCCACAACAGATCCTCGCTGCCCGGTTTGCTGGCCAGGGCAGGCAGCTCGCGTTCCAGATTCATGGCCAGTCGCAAATCACCGTTCTGTTCGCCAACCGCCGCCTCGAACCCACGCCGGCGGGACAGCGATAATACCTTGTCGGCGAAGTCCGACACCTTGTTGCGCGGTGTACTGAAATCGCCAAAGCCGAAGGCCGCCGACAGCTTTTGATACTGCTTGTCAGCCAGCCGATTGGCCAGCGTGCCCTCTTTGAGCGTGCCATCCGACAGCACCTTGCGAATGAACGCCTTGTTGTTGATGTCGGCGTCCAGCCCGAATGCAGCAAGGGCCACACGCAACAGCCGTCGGTCCTTCACCAGGTCTTCTGCCGAGTTGATCCTGGCAATATTCGCGCGAAAGTAATCTTCGTCGCGCTTGATCTGCGGTTGCGCGCTGTAGGCCGCCTGCTGCGCCGGTGCGGTGCGTTTCAGGAAGGCCCACCCGCCTACGCCCGACAAGGGCAGGGCGGGTGAAAACGTCACGTCCGGCGCGTGGCTGCAAACAGCCGCTCTTCGCGCGGCAGCAGGCTGCGCAGCGCCTTCATTGCCGGATAGTGCTGATCCTCCATCACTGCCGCCGTCGCCTGGGTCAGCAGGGTGCGGCTGTCATGATCGGTCAAGACCTGGCTTAGCTGTTCAATCCCGCGCAAAAGTTGCATCCGCGCATCCGCGGGGTCGGCATCCCCCGACAGCACCATTTGCGCGATATAGCAGACACGACGGACGGGCGTGTTCACCTCCTCGGGATGGATCGCATCGCGCAGCCGCAGGATATGTGCGTTGGGTGTCACGACGGCCAGACGTGACCGACGCTCGCCGTTTTCAATCACGGCGCCATTGATAAGTACCCGTTCATGCGGGCCGAGCTTCAGGACAAGTCCGCTCATGCCTTGGCCCCCTCGCCGCGCAGACCGCGCATGACGGCGGTGTTGATGTCGGTCAGCACTTCGGGGCTGGCGGTGCCGTCCAGCACCTTTCGGCTGTGATACGCGGTGAATTCATACAGAAAGAACAGGCGCGCGCGCAGGGACTGTGGCAGCTGATTGTCGGGATCGGCGACATCGACAGCAAAGGCTGACCAGACTTGCTGATTGGCACTCAATGCGGCGGCAAGGGCGGGAAAGTTGCGGTCGCGTGCTGACCATGCGGCGGCAAGGCGCTGTGTGGTGCGGGCGAGCAGATCGTATTCGATACCGCGCGCAGTCCGCGCCGGGGCTTCGGGGCGCGCATAGGCAGAGTGGGCAAGCTGCATGTTCATCTGGGGTCATCCGGTGCAAAGAGGGGTCTGGGGGAAACGGGCCGGGGTGATGCCCCGGCCCACACTCGTCACCGGAACAATGACAACAGGCTTTGTGGCTGCTGGTTGGCAATCGACAGGGCCTGCGTGCCCAACTGCTGCTGCACCTGAAGCGCCTGCAGACGGGCAGATGCCTCTTCCAGATTGGCATCGATCAGCGTGCCGATACCTGCCTTCAGCGAGTCCGACAACTTGCCGACAAAGTCGCTC
The DNA here is from genome assembly GCA_043720555.1 of Rhodobacterales bacterium. Lineage (GTDB taxonomy): Bacteria > Pseudomonadota > Alphaproteobacteria > Rhodobacterales > Rhodobacteraceae > JAAFHS01. The sequence continues at coordinate 6,630 of JAYSSN010000197.1, forward strand.
TGGATGTCGATCCGCTTTTGAACGGTACCAAACGATGCGGCTGCGTCGATCGACGTCTGGATCAGCGTTTCAACGTTTCCGAGTGCCGCGGCGGCACCCGCCGATGTGGTCACGTTGACCGCCGACAGCGCCCCCAGACCACCTGCCCCCGCGTTCGAGAATTGCGCACCGACCGCCAGATCGCGGGTGCCCGCGTTGGTAAATGCAAGCGTGCCCGGCGTGGCACTGTTGTAGTTTACGGCCAGCCCGGCAATCCCCAGAGACTCCACGGCGTTCTTCAGACCAACTGCCACGATGTCTGACGGCGTGGTTGATGCCACATCCGCCGCAGACACCGTGTAGCTGGCGGTCTTGTCACCGATGCGCAGCGAAACCTTGTCACCGGCTGCAAATGCATTAGCCCCTGCGGCCGCGATGGCGATCGTGCCGGTGCCCGTCGCGGCGTTCAACGCAAAACCGGCCGAGTCGCCACCGGCTGACACGCCGGTAGACGTGCCCAGAACGTTCTTGGCGACATAGGCCCCGACCGACAGATCCTGCGAGGTGACAGTGATCGACGACGCCGAAACCCCGGCACCAGAACGGTCGAGAGAGGCCAGCACGTCAACGGACGCCGTCGAGCCATTCACAAGGTTCAGCCCGTTGAACTGTGCAGCCCCCACCACGGATTTCACCTGATCTGTCAGCGAGGTGATATCTGTCTGGAGTTTGGTGCGATCGACGTTGGCCTCCTGGCTGGCGACGATCTTGCCTTTGATCTCGGTCAGCAGGTCGGTCACCGTTTCCGATGCTTGCCGGGCCACGGAAATGGTGGAAGAACCAAGCGCCAGACTGTCGGAAATGCCCTTGAAGCCCTTCACATCCGATTCCATCACCTTCGAGATCGACCAGATCGCCGAGTTGTCTTTTGCCGAACCGACCATCTTGCCGGTCGAGATTTCGGATTGCACCTTGTTCAGGTTGCTATTGATTCCCTTCAGCGTTTGCAGGGCGACCATCGCGCTTGTATTCGTCAGAATGGAGGACATTTTCGTTTCCTTTGCATGCGCCCGACGCTTTGCGTACGGGCCTGAGACACCGCCCGGCGGGCGACAGGATGGGCGTTCTGGCCAATGCAGCCGGGGCGTTCCGGCGGCGCCACCCCAGACGGGATGCCGTGTCAGTGATGCCGCCCAACGCCTAATGCTTTGCTAATATGGCTGGCCTCGATATCGGGCATTTGAGGCAATTCAGACCCTTTGGCGCAGCGTGCCGGGTTGGCCTGCGACGGTCGTGCGCTGCCCGTCACGCGCGTATGTGCGGTGCCCTGATGCAGCCTCGCGCAGGTCGGCCAGGCGGCGCTGTGCGGCCCGGACGCCCTGCATGGCGGCGGTGAGTGTCGTGGCGTTACGTGCTGCCCTGGCGCGGATCAGGGCGAGATGGTCGCTGGACACGTTACTGACATCGCCCAAAAGCGTCTCTATCCGCGCCGTCAGCGGGCCAATCGCCGCGATCGCGCCCGCCACCAGTGCCGCATGGATGTCATCCAGTGCAGTGATGATTTCATTGCCCGCCATCTGCCCTCGCCATCAGCGACCGGAAGAAATGTTCGGCAAGGCCGATGCCGCCGCGATTTGCCATGCCCTTGGCCTGAGCAGAGCGCAGGAACGACGTGAACTGATCTTCGCCGGTACCGCCGCCGAAATCATCGCGCGCGGCGTCAAACCCGGCATGCGACAACATCTCGGACAGAAAAGCAGCCTCCAGCTCTGTGGCCTTGGCGCGCAACTGGATCTCGCGCGGTGTTGGGGTTGCGGCAGAAGGGGGTGTGACTTGCATCGCGGACTCTACAGTTCATTCAGATTTTTCGCACTATGGGCTTGGCCGGTAAACAATCGGTAACCCCGGATGCGTGAAGCATGGGCCATCGGCAGAAGTCGCAGGTCAAATGCATTCGTTATCGCCCATGTCTCCAATCCCGGCCGCCACGCTGCTTCCCTCACCGGGGCAATCGAGCGTTGAGTGTGATCCGTCTGCGGCGGCGTTTGTGGCGTTGCTTGATCCCCTGGTCGGTGCAGCAGACCTGCACCTCGCGTTTGCAGGGACGCATTCTCTGGCAGCCGGCCCAGAGACACCGGTGTTGTCGGCAGCGGACGATGTACTGGACGCTGCGCGCCCCGACGTGGCGGTTCCGGGCATGACGGCACTGTTGGTGCCGTTCGTGACTGTGGTACTATCGGTACCCGCTGTGACAGGAGCGCGGAGCGCCGCTGCCGGCGGCGGCACGTGCGGCACGACCGTGCGACCAGAGCCGCAGGCTCTGATGGCGAACGGCGCCGATCCGCAGACCGGGGCACCCGTGCCCGATGCGAAAGACCGATCGCAACCCACGCCTGCAGCGCGCAATGTGGCCAGTCACGAGGTTGACCCTGTGCCAGCTTTTGCGCCCGTGCCCGCCGCGCGCGGCGGCAATGCTGAAGCTGCCGTCGCAGCCGTGGTAACGCCGGGACTGCCAGCCGTCGCGCAAGGCAACGCCGCGGCGGCACCGCAGGGCGTGGCAGGCGATCATGCACGCGCGCCTGACCCACGGCCCACCTTGCCCCTGCAACCGGCACGGACGGGGCCTGCCACAGTGGCCGACGGTGCGCCCGCGGTGATCGATGACGCCTCGGTCACGCAGGCAGACGCGCCGCCACAACCGCAACCAGCCGCATTGCAGCAGCTCGGCCCTGATATCACGCCCGCAGCGCCCTTAGCGGGCCGGGATCATGCCGCGTCTGTTGCCGAGTTGCGTGTGCGGGCGCAGGTGGGTGTCGCTGACCCCGCGGGTGACGGCAATGCCGACAGCGGCACTGGACAGTCACGCACCCATGGTGTGCCGCTGCCTGCGCCGCCCAAAGTACCAGTCCTTCCGCCGGTGACCAAGGCTGTGGCGCCGCCAGTGGCAACCCCGGCGCAAATCGCCTCAGCCGAACATGCGGTGCCGCGCCCGGACCTACCTGACGCGGTACCCGCCACACCGCCGATCGTCCGGGTTCTGCGCCTGATCGCCAGTGCAGCACCCGACACGCCAATCCACGCATCGCCTGACCCGGGTGTGCCCACAATGGCGCCGTCGGATCCAATCGTGCCCGACGCGCCGAATATGCCGGTGATGCATGCGGCGACGCCAGGTGCGCCGGTCGGTCAATCCGCGCCTGCAGTGCCGATGGTCAACCTGCCGCAGGTGTTTGCGGTGGCCATAGCGGCCGATCCGGGGCAGCCTGTCGAGGTGCGCCTTGATCCGCCAGAGTTGGGCATCGTGCGCTTCACCGTGGAGGCGCAGGAGCGCGGCCTGGTCGTGACCATCATCGCGGATCGGCCCGAAACGCTGGACCTGATGCGCCGCCACGCCGATCAGTTTCTGGCCGATCTGCGCCAGTCCGGCTGTCACGGCGCCAGCCTGAACTTTGGCGCTTCGGGCCATGACGGCGGGCACGGGGCGCAGACCCCGCCGCCGCACCGGGGTGCCTCAGCGCCAGACACTGCGGCACCAGCGCCCGCCTCGCGCCAGGGCACAGTTGTGCGCGGCCTTGATCTTCGTCTTTGAAAGGACACCACGATGGACATCAATACTGTCACCACGACCGCGCAATTGCCGCGCGCTGCGGATACCGCCGCAGCCAAGATCAGCAGCGATTACACCACATTCTTGCGCATGCTGACGACCCAGCTGCAAAATCAGGATCCGCTGAACCCGATTGAATCCAGCGATTACGCTGTGCAGCTCGCGACATTTTCGGGTGTGGAGCAGCAGACGCGCACCAACCAGTTGCTGGAATCGCTGGGCGGGCAGTTCAACGTGCTTGGGATGGCGCAGATGGCGGGATGGGTGGGGCAAGAGGCGCGGACGGATGCGCCGGTGTGGATGGATGGTGATCCGGTTACCCTGTCGCCCAACCCGGCTGTCGGGGCGGACCGGGCGACGCTCGTGGTCAAGGAC
>JAYSSN010000198.1:0-10575 GCA_043720555.1 Rhodobacterales bacterium
GGCCGAGCAGCGGTTTCGCGAGGGCGCGCGGGTGTTTCGTATCGTTGCGGTGACCGAACGCGACGGGGGCGGGCAGTTCCTGACCTGCTTTGCGCGCGAGGAGGCTCCGGCATGAGTTATGGCAGCGCGGCCGCCCTTCAGGCGGCGATTTACGGACGATTGACGGGGTTTGCCGCACTGGCGGGTGTGCCCGTCTACGATGCGGTGCCTGCGGGCGGGGGGGCGGGGACGTTCATCCTGATCGGGCCGGAAGAGGTGCAGGACCAGTCGGACAAGACCGGCGGCGGGGCGGAGCATCGGCTGATGGTCAGCGTCATCACGGATGCGGCGGGGTTTCTGGCGGCCAAGACGGTGGCCGCGGCGGTGTCGGACGCGCTGGTTGGTGTGGCACTGGTGCTGACGCGGGGCACGCTGATCGGGATGGCGTTCGTCAAGGCTTCGGCGCGTCGGATTGATGAGGGTGACACCCGGCGGATCGATCTGGCGTTCCGGGCGCGGGTTCAGGACTGAAATCAGGATAACGGAGACGGATATGGCTGTTCAGAACGGCAAAGACCTGTTGGTCAAACTGGACCTGACGGGGGATGGAAGCTTTGAAACCATTGCGGGTTTGCGGGCCACGCGGATCAGTTTCAACGCGGAAACGGTGGATGTGACGAGCCTGGAAAGCGCGGGCGGGTGGCGCGAGCTGCTGGCGGGCGCAGGCGTGCGGTCGGCCTCGATCAGCGGGTCCGGTGTGTTTCGCGATGCCGCGACCGATGAACGGGCGCGGGCAATCTTCTTTAACGGGGAAGTGCCGCGTTTTCAGGTGATTATCCCGGGTTTCGGGGTGATTGAGGGGCCGTTCCAGATTGCCTCGGTCGAATATGCGGGCAGCCATAATGGCGAGGCGACGTACGAGTTGTCATTGGCGTCGGCGGGGGTTCTGACCTTTACGGCGCTGTGATGGTGAACCCTTTCGCGGGCGAGGTGGCGCTGTGGCTGAACGGCACGCGGCATGTGGCGAAGCTGACGCTGGGCGCACTGGCGGAGCTGGAGGTGGCGCTGGAGGCGGGGTCGCTGATTGACCTGGTGGAGCGGTTCGAGGGCGGGCGCTTTTCGACGCGGGATGTATTGGCGCTGATTGTGGCCGGGTTGCGGGGCGGGGGCTGGCAGGGGACGGCGGCGGATCTGCGCTGCGTCGAGATCGGGGGCGGCCCGGTGGAGGCGGCGCGGGCGGCGGCGGAATTGCTGACGCGGGCCTTTGCGGTGCCGGGCGAGCGATGAGCGCGATCGACTGGCCGGGGCTGATGCGGGCAGGACTGCACGGGCTGGCGCTGCGACCGGATCAGTTCTGGCGGCTGACGCCGGTGGAGTTGCGGATGATGCTGGGGGGGGCGCAAGCGGCCCCGCCATTGACACGGGCGCGGCTGAGCGAGCTTGCGGCGGCGTTCCCCGATGCACGGAAAGGGCAGGGTGATGGCAACGATTGAGGCGCTGCAAGATCAGGTGGCGGCACTGGAGGCGACACTGGGGGGCACGGCCACCATCGTGTCGACCTTCGAGGGCGAACTCGCGCGCATGCGGGACACGATGCTGTTCACGGGGCGCGAGGTGAATGCGCTGTCCAGCGGGATCGGCAGCGGGTTGCGGCGTGCATTTGACGGGCTGGCATTTGACGGGCTGCGGTTGAACGACGCACTGAAGATCGTGGCGCGGACGATGATCGACACGGTTTACAATACGGCGATGCGCCCTGTGCAGAGTGCGCTGGGCGGCCTGGTAGCCAACGGGTTGAACGGCTTGCTGAGCAGTGTGCAGCCCTTTGCCAAGGGCGGCGTGGTCGGCGGACCCACCAGCTTTGCCATGCGGGGTGGCATGGGGCTGATGGGCGAGGCGGGGCCGGAGGCGATCATGCCGCTGGCACGCGGCGCGGATGGGCGGCTGGGCATTCAGGCCGGCGGAGGGCGCGCGGTGACGGTGGTGATGAACATCACGACGCCGGATGTGCAGGGCTTTCAGCGTAGCCAGACCCAGATCGCGGAACAGGCGGCACGCGCGTTATCGCGCGGCCAGCGGAACAGGTGAGGACGCGCCATGTCATTCCATGAAGTACGGTTTCCGGCCTCGGTCAGTCTGGGTGCGGTGGGCGGGCCAGAGCGGCGCACGCAGATCGTGGCGCTGGCAAGCGGGCATGAGGAGCGCAACACACCCTGGCTGCATTCGCGCAGGCGGTATGATGCGGGGCTGGGCCTGCGGACGCTGGACGATATCGAAGCGGTGATTGCGTTTTTCGAGGCGCGGCGGGGGCAGTTGCACGGATTTCGCTGGAAGGACTGGGCGGATTACAAGTCCTGCGTGGCGTCGCGGGCTGTCTCGCATCTCGATCAGGTCATCGGGCGGGGTGACGGGGTGACGACAGTGTTTAAGGTGGTGAAATCCTATTCGTCCGGGGACAACGCCTATGTCCGGCCGATCAGCAAGGTTGTCGCGGGGTCGGTGCGCATCGGGGTTGGGGGTGACCCGCGGGTCGAGGGCGATGATTTCACCTATGACGCCAACCTTGGGCAGGTCCGGTTTGTCTTTCCGCCGGACATCAATTTGCCCGTCACGGCCGGGTTTGAATTTGATGTCCCGGTGCGGTTCGACACCGATGCCGTGCGGGTGTCAATTTCGTCCTTCAACGCGGGCGAAGTGCCGAATATTCCGGTGCTGGAGATCCGCATATGAACGGTGATCCGACGGGGTTGTATGGCCATCTGGCGACGGGTGGCACATCGGTGTGCCATCTGTGGCAGGTGGTGCGGGTGGATGGTGAAACCTTTGGGTTCACCGACCATGATGTGGATATTGCGCTGGATGGCGTGGTGTTCCGGGCCGACACAGGGTTGACCGCGCAGGCGTTGCAGCAGACGACCGGACTGTCGGTGGATAACACCGAAGCGGTGGGCGCGCTGTCGAGCGTGTCAGTGACCGAAAGCGATCTGGCTGCTGGGCGGTTTGACCGGGCGGCGGTGACAGCATGGATGGTCAACTGGGCGGATACCACGCAGCGCGTATGCCTGTTTCGCGGCACCTTTGGTGAGGTGACGCGGGCGAACGGCGCGTTTCGGGCGGAATTGCGCGGTTTGACCGAGGCGTTGAACCAGCCGCAGGGGCGGACCTATCAACGGACATGTCCGGCGATCCTGGGTGACGCGAAGTGCGGCTTTGATGTCTCTGCACCGGGCTTTTCGGCAGAGGTTATCCTGACGACTGCCGCAGACAAGGCCTTTGCGCTGAAGGGACTTGGCGGTTTTGCCGAACGCTGGTTTGAACGCGGGCGGCTGAGCGTGCTGACCGGGGCTGCGTCGGGATTGTTCGGAGTCATCAGAACCGACGCCGTGATCGGGGCGCATCGCAATATCGCGTTGTGGCAGTCCTTGCCGATTGCGGTGCAACCGGGCGACCGCATCCGCATCGAGGCGGGTTGCGAGCGCACGATGGTGGCGTGCCGGTCAAAGTTCGACAACCTGACAAACTTCAGAGGCTTTCCGCACATTCCCGGCGAAGACTGGATTTCGTCCTATCCGGTGTCGAGCACGGAAAACGCTGGTGGCAGCCTGAACCGGGGTGCGATCGGGCCATGAGCGATGGACAGCTGATTGTGGCGCAGGCGCGCCGCTGGATCGGGACGCCATACCGGCATCAGGCATCCGCGCTGGGGGCAGGCACGGATTGTCTGGGCTTGTTGCGGGGGATCTGGCGGGCGGTGCACGGGGCGGAACCTGCAGCGATCCCGCCCTATTCTGCGGATTGGTTCGAGGTTTCAGGCGACGAGTTGCTGTTGGCCGCAGCGCAGTTGTGGCTGGTGCAAAAGCCGCTGGATCAGGCCGCACCCGGTGATGTGTTGCTGTTCCGCATGCGGCAGGGCTGCGTGGCCAAGCATCTGGGCATTGCCGCGACCATGGGGGGGCTGGCCTCGTTCATCCATGCATACACAGGACACGGGGTGACCGAGAGCCCGCTGTCCGAGCCGTGGTGCCGCAGGATCGTCGCGCGGTTCCAGTTTCCCTGATTTGTCTTAAGGAGCGCAAGCTATGGCAACGATCCTTCTTTCAGCGGCGGGCGCCGCCATCGGCGCTGGTTTCGGCGGGACGGTTCTGGGACTGTCGGGTGCCGTGATCGGCCGGGCTGTCGGCGCAACGCTTGGTCGGGTGATCGACCAAAAGCTGTTGGGCGCGGGCTCGCACGCGGTGGAGGTTGGCCGGGTCGACCGGTTCCGCCTGATGGGGGCAAGCGAGGGGGCGATGATCCCGCTTATCTGGGGCCGCACGCGGGTGGCCGGGCAGGTTATCTGGGCCACGCAGTTTCAGGAAACGGTGACGACGCGTGGAGGCAAAGGCGCGCCAAAACCGAAAACGCGGGCGTATGGCTATACCGTTTCGGTCGCGATTGCGCTTTGCGAAGGGGTTGTCACGCGGGTCGGGCGCGTCTGGGCCGATGGGCAGGAGATCGAGAAAGATCAGCTGAACCTGCGGGTGTACCGCGGAACAGAAACGCAGCTGCCCGACCCCAAGATCGCGGCGGTCGAAGGCATGGCCGATGCACCCGCTTATCGTGGCACAGCGTATGTGGTGATCGAAGATCTCGATCTGTCACGGTTTGGAAACCGGGTGCCGCAGTTCAATTTTGAAGTGATGCGGCGGGCGAAAAGCGATACCCGCACACTGCTGGATCTGCCTGCCAGCCTTCGTGGTGTGGCACTGATCCCCGGCACGGGGGAATATGCGCTGGCAACGACCAGGGTGCACTATGCGGATGGTCCGGGGGTGAACCGGTCTGCAAACGTGAACTCGCCATCAGGCAAAACAGATTTTCTGACCGCGCTGGAGCAGTTGGACGAGGAGTTGCCAGCCTGTAAGGCGACTTCGCTGGTTGTCAGCTGGTTTGGGAGCGATCTGCGCTGCGCAACGTGTGTCATCAAGCCGAAGGTGGAACAGACCCTGTCCGACGGCGTCGGGATGCCCTGGCGGGCGGGCGGGATTGCACGCGCCGCCGCAGAGGTGCTGCCGCAGGTGGACGGGCGTTCGGTTTACGGCGGAACCCCGGCTGATGCGGCAGTGATCGAGGCGATCCGTGCGGCGAACGCAGCCGGTAAGCAGGTGATGTTCTATCCGTTCATCCTGATGGAGCCATTGCCGGGCAACACGCTGACCGACCCCTGGACGGGGGAAGTGGGCCAGCCTTCGCTGCCCTGGCGCGGGCGGGTAACGACATCTTTGGCCCCCGGTGTCGTCGGGACCCCTGACCGCAGCGCAGCAGCGGCGGCAGAGGTGGCGGCTTTTGTGGGATCGGCGCAGGCTGCGCATTTCTCGGTCGCGAGTGGGACTATCAGCTATTCCGGGCCAAACGAATGGCGCTATCGGCGGTTCATTCTGCATTACGCGCATTTGTGCGCTGTGGCAGGTGGCGTCGAGGCGTTTTGCATCGGATCCGAGATGGTTGCGGCGACGCGCATCCGCGGGGCGAGCGACAGCTTTCCGATGGTTGATGCGCTAAAGGCCCTTGCAGCGGATGTCCGCGCGATCCTTGGGCCAGCCGTGAAGATCAGCTATGCTGCGGATTGGACCGAATATTTTGGCTATCACACGGATGGAAACGTCTATTTTCACCTTGATCCGCTGTGGTCGGATGCAAGCATCGATTTCATCGGTATCGACAATTACATGCCGGTGACTGACTGGCGTGACGGACGCGATCATGCGGATGCAGGGTTCGGGACCATCTACAATCCCGCCTACCTCGCGGCCAATATCGCGGGTGGCGAAGGTTTCGCCTGGTACTATGACAGCCCCGAGGGCCGGGAGGCCCAGGTGCGCTTGCCGATTTCCGATGGCATGCATGATGAGCCGTGGGTGTTTCGCTACAAGGATATTGCCGCGTGGTGGGGCAACGCACACCACAACCGGATTGGTGGTCAGCGTGATGCAATGCCAACCGGCTGGATGCCGGGATCGAAACCGTGTCGCTTTACCGAATATGGTTGTGCGGCCATCGACAAGGCGACAAACCAGCCCAACAAGTTTCTTGATCCGAAGTCCGCTGAGTCCGGATTGCCGTTTTATTCGACGGGGCGGCGGGATGATTTTTTGCAGCATCAGTATTATGTCGCCCAAGCAGGGTTCTGGTCTGACGTTGCCAACAATCCGGTTTCGGCGGTCTATGGCGGGCCAATGCTCGACCTCGACCGCTCGTATGCCTGGGCATGGGATACGCGGCCCTATCCCGCGTTTCCCGCGAATGAGATGTTGTGGAGCGATGGTCCCAACTATCCGCGGGGGCATTGGTTGAACGGGCGGGTGACTGCGCAGCCACTGTCAAACATCGTACAGGAAGTTTGCGAACTGGCAGGCGTGCCGGGCGCCGAGACTGCGGATTTGAACCGCGTGGTGCGGGGGTATTCCGTCAATGATGTGGCGACTGCGCGGTCGGTTTTGCAGCCACTGTCGCTGGTTTTTGGGTTTGATGCGGTTGAACGCGATGGCGTGCTTGCATTTCGACATCGCGGACAGGCAAGCGTGCTCGAGGTGACAGACACCGATTTTGCTGTGGATGGCGACAGTTTTGGTACCCCTGAGCAGACCCGCGCCAGTGAGCCTGATCTTGCGGGGCATGTGCAGGTTGGGTTTGTGGATGAGCGGGACGACTATCAGATTCGCTATGCCGATGCGATTTTCCCGGACGATACCGCGCGCGTCGTGTCGCAATCCGAGACGAACATTGTGATGAACACGGCCGATGCGCGCGAAACGGCAGGGCGTTGGCTGGCTGAATCCCGCGTGGCGCGCGATACGACGCAGTTCAACCTGCCGCCATCCATGGCCGACCTTGGTGCCGGGGATGTTGTTCGGTTTGGCTCGGGTCAGTTCCGGATCGACCGGGTGGAGCGGCGTGCCGCGATGTTGGCCGATGCCGTGAAGATCGAACCCGACAATTATGCGACCGGCCATTTGGCCGAGGACGCACAACCGGGCCGCCCCTTCACGCCGCCCATGCCGGTTTTTGCAGCCTTTCTCGATGTGCCGATCCTGCGAGACGGCGATACGCCGCATGCGCCATATGTCGCGGCGTTTGCGCGGCCCTGGCCGGGCGATACGGGTGTATGGCGCTCGATCGACAATGAGGTTTTTGATCTGGACAGCACCATCGCGGCACCTGCGACCGTCGGCCACAGTTTAACCCCCCTCGCCAGCGCACAGGCCGGCGTCTGGGATCTGGGTGATCCTTTGCAGGTGGTATTGCCTGGGGGGCAAACTCTTCAGTCCGTGTCAGAAACCGCGCTGTTTGCGGGTGCCAACACACTGGCGATTGGTGACGGGTCCGCCGACAATTGGGAGATCATGCAGTTTCGGGATGCGCGGCTTGTCGCACCCAGCACCTACGAACTGCGGCATCGTCTGCGCGGGCAACTTGGGTCAGATGGCGTGATGCCGGATGCGTGGCCTGCGCGAAGTCAGATTGTGTTGTTGGACAGCACATTGCGGCAAATCGGCATGTCGGACGCACAGCGCGGGCTCGATCTGCACTTCCGCATCGGCGCGCTGTCACGCGGGCCGGATGACGCGTCCACGGTTGCAATGATATCGTCATTCAACGGCAATGGGCTGCGCCCCTATCCCGTCGCCCATTTGCAGCATGGCAGTCTGCCCAATGGTGATGCACGGTTCACCTGGATCCGGCGCACACGCATTGGGGGAGACAGCTGGCAATCGCTGGAAGTGCCTTTGGCGGAAGCTGACGAGCTTTACGCAGTTCAAATCATCCGGAACGGCAGTATTCGGCGTGATGTCACGACGCTTGTGGCGCGATGGGATTATACGGCTGCGATGAAGCTGGTCGACGAAGTGACCGCGCCCTATAGCATCCGCGTGGCGCAAATCTCGCAAGCCTACGGCCACGGACCATACCGTGAGATCACGGTTGATCCGTAACTTGCGCCGCAGGCGTCGTGATGAACTTTGCGCGTCAGGGGCTGTTGCAGGGGGGGTATGCATGCTATTTCTGATGCATCACAGGCGCGGAGGGTGAGCCATGCAAGAATCCAAGGCAAAATTCAGGTCACTTGATCCGGTCTGGACCCAGGTTTGCGCCGAGGCGAACGATGTGATCCGCACCGAGCCCTTGCTGGGGGCGTTGCTGCATTCGGGATTGCTGCACCACCCGACGCTGGAACGCGCGCTTGCGTACCGGTTTTCGCTGAAGCTTGCCTCGGGTGAGATGAGCGAGCAGATTTTGCGGGAAATGGCGGACGAGGCCTATGCCAGCGACCCCGACCTTGGTCAGGCCGCCCGTGCCGACCTGGCGGCGGTCTTAGACCGCGATCCTGCCTGCCACCAGCTGATCCAGCCGTTGTTGTTCTTCAAAGGTTATCAGGCCGTACAGGCCTATCGGATCGGTCACTGGCTGTGGCAGCAGGGGCGCGCGCACATGGCGTACTTCGTGCAGATGCGGGTGTCAGAGGCGTTTGGCGTTGATATCCATCCGGCCGCAAGAATCGGGCGCGGCATCATGATCGACCATGCACATTCCATCGTGATAGGTGAGACGGCGGTGGTGGGCGACAATGTCTCGATGCTGCATTCGGTGACCCTTGGAGGTACCGGCAAGGAAGACGGCGACCGGCATCCCAAGATCGGCGATGGTGTGTTGATCGGGGCCGGGGCGAAGGTGCTGGGCAACATCAGCATCGGCCATTGCTCGCGCATTGCGGCGGGGTCTGTGGTGCTGGAGGACGTGCCGCCCTGCAAGACGGTGGCAGGGGTCCCCGCGCGGATCGTGGGCGAAGCCGGCTGTGCCCAGCCCGCCATTGCGATGGATCACCATTTCGCAGAATGACGGATCGTATCAAAAACGCCCGGGTGCGCGAGCACCCGGGCGTTTTCGTTTTCAGATGTCAGGCCAGCATGGCCATCGGATTTTCCAGATTGTCGACGATGGCCTTCAGGAATTCGGCCCCGAGTGCGCCGTCGATGACACGATGATCCACCGACAGTGTCATCGACATCATCGTAGCCACCGCAACTTGCCCATCCTTGACAACCGGTGTCTTGATACCCGCGCCAACAGCCAGGATCGATCCGTGCGGCGGGTTGATGACGGCATCGAAATTCTCTACCCCCATCATCCCCAGATTGGAAATCGCAAAGCTGCCACCCTGATACTCATGCGGCGCCAGTTTGCGGGTCTTGGCGCGACCCGCCAGATCCTTCATCTCGGCTGACAGCGACGACAGCGATTTGCTTTCAGCATCGCGCAGAACCGGCGTGAACAATCCGCCTTCGATGGCGACAGCTACAGCCACGTCTGACGCCTTCATCTTCAGGATGCGATCCCCCGCCCAGACGGCATTGGCCGCAGGCACCGCCTGCAATGCCAGAGCGCAGGCCTTGATGATGAAGTCGTTGACCGACAGCTTGACCCCACGCCCCGCCAGTTGGCCATTCAGCGCCTCGCGGAACGCCATCAGCGGATCGAGGTTCACGCTGCGCCGCAGATAGAAATGCGGGATTGTCTGCTTGGCTTCCGTCAGCCGCGCGGCAATCGTCTTGCGCATCCCGTCGAGCGCCATTTCTTCGTAGACGCGGTCGGTGAACATCTTTTTCACAGTCTCGGCCGATGCAGACACTGCCATGGGGGTGGTCACAGGCGCCGCCGCTTGCGCAGCCGGTGCGACAGCCGCCGCAGGTCTCGCCCCCTCCACATCCGCCTTCACGATCCGCCCATGCGGGCCGGAACCCTGCACCTTGGTCAGATCCAGCCGCTTCTCCGCCGCGATCCGTCGCGCCAGGGGCGATGCAAAAACACGCGGTCCGTGCGCGACAGGTGCGGCAGCCGCAACCGGGGCCGCCGCGGCGGGTGCTGCTGCTAACACCACCGGCGCTGCTTTCGCGGCCACCGTGGCAGGAGGCGCATCGGCACTTTCCCCCTCTTCGATCAACACCGCGATGGGCGTGTTCACCTTGACGCCGGCGGTTCCCTCAGCCACCAGAATTTTCCCCATGGTGCCTTCGTCGACCGCCTCGAATTCCATCGTCGCCTTGTCGGTTTCAATCTCGGCCAGGATCTGACCCGATTTTACCACATCGCCCTCTTTCACCAGCCATTTCGCCAGCGTGCCTTCCTCCAGCGTCGGGGAAAGCGCAGGCATCAGGATTTCGGTCGCCATTTCCGTTTTCCCCTTTACCGGTAGGTGACTTTTTTCGCCGCCGCGACGACTTCGGCCACGGTGATAAGTGCCAGCTTTTCAAGGTTCGCCGCATAGGGCATCGGCACGTCCTTGCCCGTCAGCGTGATGACCGGCGCATCGAGATGGTCGAACGCCTCCTGCATGATGACCGACCCGAGATAGCTGCCGATGCTTGCCACCGGCCAGCCCTCTTCCACCGTCACGCAGCAGTTGGTCTTCATCACCGACCGGATCACCGTCCCGGTGTCCATCGGGCGCAGGGTGCGCAGGTCGATCACTTCGGCGCTGATCCCTTCGCCCGCAAGTGCCTCTGCCGCCGCCAGCGCATGGGCGACCCCGATGCCGAAACTGACGATGGTCACGTCCGC
>JAYSSN010000199.1:0-3966 GCA_043720555.1 Rhodobacterales bacterium
CTGGGGATGGGTCTGATTGCAGCCGCCGGCGCGATCATTGCACTGGCGCGGGTTCAGGCACCAACCGCCGCACGCCAGTGACGGCGACAGAGCGAGACATAGGTTTCGTTTCCGCCAATCACCACCTGATCGCCATCGCGCAGTACCTGACCATCCGGCCCCTTGCGCACGACCATGGTGGCCTTCTTGCCGCAGCGGCAGATCGTGCGCACCTCGCGCATTTCGTCCGCCCAGGCCAGCAAGGCGGCAGAGCCGGGAAAGAGGTTGCCCTGAAAATCGACGCGCAGGCCGTAGCACATGACGGGCACGCCCAGATCATCGACGGCGCGGGCCAGTTGCCAGACCTGCTCCTTGGTCAGGAACTGCGCCTCGTCAAGAAAGATGCAGGCGACCGGGCCTGCGGCCAGACGCGCCGCGATCTTGGCAAACAGGTCTTCGGTGGGGGCAAAGGTATCGGCAGGCTCACCAATGCCGATTCGGCTCGCGATGCGGCCCTGGCCTGCGCGATTGTCGAATTGCGCGGTGATAAGGTACGTCACCATCCCGCCTT
Organism: Rhodobacterales bacterium; assembly: GCA_043720555.1. Classification (GTDB taxonomy): domain Bacteria; phylum Pseudomonadota; class Alphaproteobacteria; order Rhodobacterales; family Rhodobacteraceae; genus JAAFHS01. Next base: position 551 of record JAYSSN010000199.1, read on the forward strand.
CGCGGTAGTTGTGGGACGCCTGCAGAAGCGAGGTCGATTTGCCTGCGTTCATGGTGGAGTAGTTGAAATAGAGCTTTGCCATGGCGCAGCGTTAGCCCGGCCCCGTGGCCGTTCGCAAGATGAAATGGCCCGCACCACCCGAACCGGTGCAACACGCCAATGACGGGTCCACCGCGCGCACCGACAAGATGTCGGGCATCCTGCGTCGGATATAGCACGGCGGACCCCCACCCACGCCGATGCTGGGGGCACCGGTGACACTCGTTATACGTTCCACACACCCGGAACTGGACGCGGTATGACAAATTGTGACAGTGTTCATCATGGGAAATCGGCTGTTGATTTCCCCGAAGTCACCTGCAGGGAATTGTTATGTCAGTCGCGACCTACCTTAAGAAACACTCCGAAGCGTTGGTCAAAGAGGTTGGCGTCGAGGCAGCCTGTGAGTTGACCGGGAAATCAAAGGCGACGCTGGGCCGTTATTATTCCGACGCCGATGAACATGGTGACCGGTTCATGCCGATTGACGTGGTGGCGGCCCTTGAGGCGGCGGCGGCGTTTCCGCATGTGACGGCCGCACTGGCCGACCTGCGCGGTGTGACGCTTTCGTATGATGTGGAGCGCAAGGACCCTGGCAGCAAGGGTGTCAATCAGGATGTCGTAGCCCTGTCCCAGCGGTTTGCGCAACTGATGGCGGAATACAACAGTGCCATCGGCGACGGGATCATCACGGTGAACGAAGCCAAGCGGATGCTGCGCGAAACGCTGGCGATTCAGCAGGTGCTGATCGACGTGAAGCTGCATCTTGAAGATGAAGTGACGTAAGGCGCAGACCCTGCACGGGTCTGCGCCGGAACATTCAGCGTGCCCGGGCAGGGGCGGCCTTGTGCCGCTGTGGTGACGCGCTGCCGCCCATGGGCTTGGCAGCGGGAACGCCTGCAGGGCGACCCTGGCCCTTGTGCCCCTGCGGCTTTTGCCCCTGGGGTTTTGCACCCAGGGATTTCTGGCCTTGCGGTTTGGCACCGGGACGCCCGCCGCCGGGACGCTGGCCACGGTTCTGGCTGGGTTTTGGTGCGGCCGCGACCATATCGGCCGACCATGGCGCGCCACCCAGAACGCGAAGCGCGGTCTTCAGCATCTTTTCGACAGCCTGCAATTCGCCCATCTCGGCAGGCGCACAGAAGGCCACGGCCGTGCCTTCGGCCCCGGCGCGGGCCGTGCGGCCAATACGGTGGACATAGTTTTCGGGCACATTGGGCATGTCAAAATTATACACATGCCGGACACCCGGAATGTCGATGCCGCGCGCAGCGACATCGGTCGCCACCAGCACGTCCAGTTCACCATTGCGGAATTCGGTCAGGGTGCGGTCACGCTGGCCCTGGCTTTTGTTGCCGTGGATCGAACCCGCCTTGAAGCCCCAGCTGACCAGCAGTTTCATCAGCTTTTCCGAGCCGTGCTTGGTGCGGCCAAAGACCAGCGCCTGTTCGGTCGGGTGCTTGCGCAGATATTCCTCCAGCAGTCTGGCCTTGTCGCCATTGGGGATGTAGTGAACCCCCTGTGCGATCTTGTCTGCCGGTTTGCCCGGCGGGGCGACCTGCACCTTGACCGGATCACGCAGGTAGGTACCGGCAAGTTCTTCGATATCCTTCGGCATCGTCGCCGAGAACAGCATGGTCTGGCGCTTCAGCGGGATGTGCTTGGCGATCTTGCGCAGGGAATGGATGAAGCCCATGTCGAGCATGTGGTCCGCCTCGTCCAGCACCAGATAGCCGCACTGCTCAAGGCTCACATCGCCGCGTTCCAGCAGGTCGATCAGGCGACCGGGGGTGGCGACCAGCACATCGGTGCCCTTGGACAGCGCCTGAGACTGGCGAAACAGCGACGCACCGCCAACGACGATGGTAACCTTCACGGGCGTGCCCTTGGTGAACACCTCAAGGTTTCGCGAAATCTGGGTTACCAGTTCGCGCGTGGGGGCAAGGATCAGCGCCCGCACATTGCGCGGCCCCGGCGGGTGGCCGATATCCAGCAAACGGTGCAGCAACGGCAGGCCAAAGGCCGCCGTCTTGCCGGTGCCGGTCTGCGCCAGACCCATCAGGTCACGGCCCTGCATGATGTAGGGAATCGCCTGGGCCTGAATCGGCGTCGGCGTTGCGAGGGTTGTTTTGGCAAGGGCTTGCAGCAAACGCGGGCTGAGGCCCAAGTCTTCAAAGGTGGTCATATGTACTTTCCGGCCCCGGGATGGGGCCATCCGGGACGCGCCCGGAAATGCAGGTCTGGCCGCAGCGCGCTGACCCGATGGCCGGATGCCATGAGGCCGTCAGTGCGGCGGAACCCCTGCGTGACGATGGGAACCAATGCCCGGTCCTGGAGGCTGCTCACGCGGCAGCGGACGTCAGGGCTGAGGTGCAGATGGGGCCAAACGCCGCGCATGTCAAGCGGAACGCGCCGCCGCCGTTCCGCGTTCAGCCAAGACGGTCAGCACGACAGTCGCCGTCACCTGCCCTGACCCGCACCGCATTGCAGGTTGCGCGTATCAAACCATATGACTAAACGACAGCGCAACAAACATCGAAATGGACCGCCCATGGAATTCTTTACAACCGCCGCCTGGATGGAAGTTTTCACTGCTGACGGGCTGACGGCCCTTGCCCAGGTGATCGGGATCGATCTGGTGCTGGCGGGGGACAATGCGATTGTCATCGGGCTGGCGGCTGCGGGCCTGCCGAAGGAACAACGCGCAAGGGCGATCCTGGTCGGCATCATTGCGGCCACGGTGCTGCGCATCATCTTTGCCGCGATGACGACGCAGCTTTTGGCCATCACCGGGCTGTTGCTGGCGGGTGGTATCCTGTTGCTGTGGGTGTGCTGGAAGATGTGGCGCGAACTGCGCGACGGCCATGCCGACGAGGAACGCGCCGAAGAGGCGCTGACAGGGATGGATCTGAACGCGGATGGCTCTGTCGCGGGGGGTGGACCGGTGAAAACCTTCCGCCAGGCCGCAACGCAGATCGTCGTGGCGGACGTGTCGATGAGCCTTGATAACGTGCTGGCCGTCGCGGGTGCGGCCAAGGATCATCCCGTGGTGCTGGTGATCGGTCTGGTGCTGTCCATCGCGCTGATGGGGCTTGCGGCATCGTTCATTGCACGCCTGCTGAACAAGCATCGCTGGATTGCCTATGTCGGTCTTGCGATCATCCTTTATGTCGCACTGAGCATGATGTGGGAAGGCTGGCACGAGGTGCAGCCGGCAGTTGCCGAAGCGATCGGATAGGGCATCTTTCGCAAGCTACGACATGGTTTCAGGGTGCTGCGTGTACCCGCCAGGTGACTGGATTTTGTGAACAAGAAGGGGCGCACAATCAGGTGCGCCCTTTTTATGTGCGGTGACGCCAATACGGCGCGGCGGCTAT
>JAYSSN010000200.1:0-1653 GCA_043720555.1 Rhodobacterales bacterium
AACAGCTGCAGCGGCCCCGGCGAACCCCGATGCGGGATGTTTACGGCAAGGGTCTTCTGGCGACGGCTGAGCGTGCTGAAGTCCGGCACCTCCCAATCCAGGCCGATGAGCCGCAACAGGCTTTCCACGAAGCCCGTCGTCTGCCTGAGCGCCATGGCGAACAGCACCTTCATCGTCAGGCAGGTCTGGACGGCAGCGTCGCTGTAGACCGGCTGTCGCCCACGCTTGCCAGTCTGCTTCGCCGCTCACGCCATGTCAGGATCGAACCAGCCTTACGGCGATTGCAGGCAATCGCCTGCCGGCCAATGGATCGTCAGCGACCCACGGCACTTGAGCGCCCTGTTACAGGCGGGCCAGTTCAGGGTCTTGTCGGTCGGCGTGTTCGGTTTGCTCATCCACCCCAGCGATCACGCTGGATCCACAAGATGAATCCCCTCAGCCGATTTGTGCAACAAAGCCAGGGCAATACGAAAAAGCGCTGCAATGGGCTGAAAAGGCCGCGAGCATTCCCAATCATCAGTACTGGACCCTTGCCCACCGTGCGGTGGCGCTGGCTTGCCTCGGGCGTTTGGACGAAGCGCAAACCGCTGCCGACAGGCTGCTTCACAAGCTACCGCGATTTTGCCGAAACTTCGCGCGTGAGAAGCTCTTTTTTCTGCGCGAAGCGGACCAGGTGGAGCGCTATCTTGAGGCGTTGCGTCTGTCTGGTATTCCGGAGTGAACCGCGCCGCGTTCGAGGCCGACAATGCAAAGACCCGGATCGCGGCCGAAAAGCGTGGTTTGATCGCCCGGCATCTTTCGCAGTGGCGCGGCTTTTCCGGCAAGCGGAGACTGGATCACCCGGGTGATCCAGCGCCCGTGTTGGTGCCCCTGATGCTGGAGCCGATGGCAGCGACCGGGCCGGCTTTGGCGACTGTGGCAACCGGGGTGGTGGCGATCGTGATCGCCTCTAAGCCGGTGGCTTTCGCAAGGAACATGAGATATCTCAGGAAAGAGGTCCGGTTGGCGAGACTGCAAACGCTACCCGCGCGTTCCTTCCTGTGCGCGGGCCGCTCGTTGCCGAACGCCCCGCTGACAAGGTCCGCTGCGATCACTTGAGGTCGGCGTAAGCCGCAGGAACATTCAGGTTCGGGTGCAGCCAGCCAAACAGCGCATAGCCCTGAAATTCCGGAAGTTGCACCCGGGCCACGGTGTCCTCCAAGCTCAGCCCGTCGGCAATGGCGGCGCTGACGTCGGTTTCGACCGCCGTCAGGTAATCGACCGACCATTTGATCGCGCCGATATCCGTCACCGGGCCGTGACCGGGCACAACGCGGGTCTCAGCGTCGAAATCAGCCAGAACCGCCGCCAACGTGTCGCGGGTGCGGATCAGCTTTCCGTCCAGCAGCCACGGGATCGCCGGGGCTTGTGCGACGACAGGATTGCCCGTCCACAACACATTGGCCCCCGGCACCGACACGAACAGATCGCCCCCGGTCTGGGCAAAGCCATAGTCGCGGATGGTGACGCTGATCCCGCCCAGATCCACCAGGATATGGCCCATCTCGCCCACCAGCAGGTCGGCGGGGGTCTCGGTGATCTCTTCGATGCCGCGCCCGGCGCCAAGGTTCTGGATCATGAAGGCCTTGTCCGCCTCAAGATGCGTATCAAGGT
>JAYSSN010000201.1:0-10559 GCA_043720555.1 Rhodobacterales bacterium
GGGTGATCTGGTTCTGCCATTGCTGCGGGCGCACCTGCCCACACCACGGGCTGCGGCCTGCAACCCCTTGCCCCCGGCCCGCAATCCGGCATGATGCCCGGGCAACCGGAGACTGGCATGGCGATTGATCTGTATTACTGGCCCACCCCCAATGGCTGGAAAGTCACCATTGCGCTGGAAGAAATGGGCCTTCCCTACACCGTGCACCGCATCGACATTGGCAAGGGCGATCAGTTCACGCCAGAGTTCCTCGCCCTCGCGCCCAACAACCGGATCCCTGCGATTGTCGATCCCGATGGCCCCGATGGCGCACCGGTGGCGATTTTTGAGTCCGGCGCGATCCTGCAATATCTCGCGCGCAAGACCGGCAGGTTCTGCGGCCCGACCCCGCGCGATCGCATCGCTGTGGACCAATGGCTGATGTGGCAGATGGGGGGCGTCGGTCCGATGGCGGGGCAAGCACACCACTTCCTGCATTACGCACCCGATCTGGACCCGCCCGAACGGCTGCCCTATGCACAAGACCGCTACCGGCGCGAGGTGGGCCGCCTTTACGGCGTGCTCGACCGCCAGTTGGCCAGAGCAGCGTTTGTTGCGGGCGATGCCCTGTCGATTGCCGACATGGCGATCTGGCCCTGGGCGCAGAACTGGAAGCGGCAGGAACAGACGATCGCGGACAAGCCGCATTTCGCCCGCTGGCTTGATACCCTCGCCGCACGGCCCGCGTTTCAGACGGGCAAGGCCGTCGGGGCGGAGTGGTCAAAGCCCGGTGTCATGGACAAACAGGCGCAAGAGGTGCTGTTCGGCACACGCTGACCTGCCGGTTCTCTCGTACCCACATACCCACGGCCAACCTTCAGGCGGGCGCGTCACTTCTTCAGGTCGTCTTCGATGATATGGGTCTGCAGCGTGTAGATCTGCGAAAACAGGAACACGGCGAGTGCAATCGGAAAACCGAAGGTTTCTATGGCCACCCAGACATCGTTCGACTGCGTGCGCCAGATGACCTCGTTTGCCACCGCAAGCACTGCAAACATGCCCGCCAGGCGGCGTGTCAGGATCATCCAGCCTTCTTCCCGCATCGGCAGCACCTCGGCCATGATCCATTTCAGATAGCTTTGCCCGCGCAGCAGCCCGATGGTCAGTATGCCTGACATGCAGGCATACACGATGGTGGTTTTCATCTTGAAAAACCGCTCATCATTGAACCACGCAGTCAGCCCGCCAAAGAAAATCACCATGAAGGCGGTGAACACCTGAACCCTGCTGAGCAGGCCCGTCAGATACCAAAGTGCGGCCATCGCCCCCAGTACGATGGGGATGAAGATCAGCGCGGCCACGATGAAGCCCGAATATGCAATGCCGCCAACGACAAAGCTGTCGTCCTTGATCCACATGTACAGCACGAAGAACACGACTGTCGGGCCCAGTTCCAGAACCTGTTTCAGCACGGGGTTGATCGGCTTGTCGGTCATTCTTGTGTCTCCTGCCTCAGACGATGCCACAAAGGGCACGGGCGAAATCTTCGGGGTCAAAGGGTTGCAGATCGTCGATCTGTTCGCCCACCCCGATCGCATGGATCGGCAGTCCGAACTTGTCGGCCAGCGCCACCAGCACGCCACCTTTGGCCGTGCCGTCAAGTTTTGTCATCACAAGACCCGACACGTCGGCGATCTTGCGAAAAATCTCCACCTGCAGCAGCGCGTTCTGGCCTGTTGTGGCATCCAGCACAAGGATCACGTTATGCGGCGCGCTGGGGTCTTTCTTGCGGATCACGCGGACGATCTTGGCCAGTTCCTCCATCAGGTCCGCGCGGTTCTGCAAACGGCCCGCCGTGTCGATCATCAGCAGGTCCGCGCCGTCTTCTTGCGCCTTTGCAAGGGCATCAAACGACAGGCTGGCGGGGTCCGATCCTTCGGGGGCCGTCATCACAGGCACACCGGCGCGGGTGCCCCAGATCTGCAGCTGTTCGACGGCGGCGGCGCGGAACGTATCGCCTGCGGCAATCACCACCGTTTTGCCAGCCGCCTTGAACTGGGATGCCAGCTTGCCGATGGTCGTGGTCTTGCCAGACCCGTTCACACCCACCACCAGCACCACCTGCGGTTTTTGTGGATAGAGTGGCATGGGGCGGGCAACGGGGGTCAGGATGCGGGTGATTTCGGCGGCAAGCGCCGTGCGCAATTCGGTCGAAGACATGCGTTTGCCAAACCGGCCCTCGGCGATGTTGGCGGTGACGCGGACGGCCGTATCGACACCCATGTCGGCCTGGATCAGCAGCTCCTCAAGACTTTCCAGCATGGCATCGTCAAGCACCCGGCGCGGCTCTTCCGAGTCGGCGCGGCCAAAGAGGCGCCCCAGAAGGCCGGGGCGGACGGCTTCGGCAGCCGGGGCTGGCGGCGCTGGCGGTGCTGGCGCAGGCGGACTTGCCGCAGGCGCAGGTACAGCGGGCGTTTCCGCGTCGGGCGCGCCGGGGGCCAAGGCCATTGGCACCGGGTCTGCCGCCCCGTCCGACACCAGCGCATCCAATCCTTCGCCGATCTTGTCGGACGAGCGGAACAGCGTGTCCTTGAGTTTCTTGAAAAATGACATCGGGCCCCCGGCGCGGATTTGCACTGACGTAACCATTCCGCACCGTGCTGAAAAGGCCAAAGGCCGTGTTCGGTGCAACCTTCCGGGCAAACGCGGCGGCGGGCGCTCAGTTTCCAGCCCGTCGTATCTGTCATTATCCATGTATATCAAAATTCTACAGAAAACATCGAACGCCTGTACCCGAGCGTGGCTGCGGCTGGTTACGTGACGGATCGGCGTGACCGGATGCAGCAAAGCATGTTGCCGCAACCCAAGCCGATGAAGCTTGGCTGTCAGATCCGGCGCCCGATGACAGGGGCTGTCAGCCCGCGCGCGCCATGCTAGCTTTCCCGTCATGAAACCTGCGATGCCCATGATCCTGTTTGCCGCTGCCAGCCTTGCCCCCCTGCCCTTGTTCGCGGCGGGCGTCTGGGCGGGCGGTCTGTGGGCACTGGCGGTTTTGCTCTACATGACGGCCTTTGCGGCCCTGCTGGATCAGGCCGTTCCCTATGTCGCAGGCAATGCCGATGAGGGGGCCGAATTTCCCGCCGCCGATGCCCTGCTCGTGATCCTTGCTCTGGGTCATCTGATCGCCCTTCCGGCCGCGGTCCGGGCAATTGCGGGTGACAGCGGGTTGGCTGTCTGGGAAAAGGTCGCGCTCTTTGTCGGCACGGGGCTGTGGTTCGGGCAGGTCTCCAATCCCATGGCGCATGAACTGATCCACCGGGGCAACCGCTGGCTGTTCCGGCTGGGGGGGCTCGTCTATACCTCGATGCTGTTTGGCCATCACACATCGGCCCACCGCCATGTCCACCACCGCCATGCAGCGAGCCGCGATGACCCCAACACCGCGCGATCCGGCGAGGGGTTCTATGCGTTTTTCCTGCGGGCCTGGGGCGGATCGTTCGGCGCAGGGTACCGGGTGGAAAAGGCGCGCGCGCCGGGGCTGCATCCCTATGTCTGGTACGTGGGCGGAGCACTGGCCGCACTTGGCCTTGGCTTCAGCCTTGCGGGCTGGGCGGGGGTGCTGGTCTGGGCGGGGCTTGCCTTGCACGCGCAGGTGCAACTGATGCTGTCGGATTATGTGCAACACTATGGGCTGATGCGGGCCGCGCGCCCGGATGGCACGCTGGTCCCGGTGGGCGCGCGCCACAGCTGGAACGCGCCGCATTGGTTTTCATCCGCCATGATGCTGAACGCGCCGCGCCATTCGGATCATCACGCACACCCGGCCCGTCCGTACCCCGCGCTGCGCCTGCCAGCGGCGCAGGACGCCCCTGCCCTGCCCTGGCCGCTGCCCGTGGCCTGCACCATCGCGTTGATCCCGCCGCTGTGGAAACGCACGATCCGCCCGCATCTGAAGCCCTGGCTTTCCCCCGCGCAATTGTGATGGCACCGTGAAGCTGCCTTCTGGCATCATGGCGGCGAGATGGAGGTTTTCACGATGTTGCGCATCCTTGCCCTGATCTGCCTGCTGCCGGTGCCCGCTCTGGCCGAGCGCGTGATGACCGCGGCAGAGTTCGAGGCCTTCACCACCGGCAAGACCATGGATTACAGCGACGGTGCCGCGGTGTGGGGGCGCGAGGAATATCTGCCGAACCGCCGCGTGCGGTTTTCCTTTACCGACGACGAATGCCGTGAAGGATCGTGGTACGAAGCGGGGCCGATGATCTGCTTTGTCTATGCCGACGTGCCGGGGCCGAAATGCTGGACCTACTTTACCGATGGCACGACGGTCACCACCCTTTTTGCCGAAGACCCGCCGGGCACTGCGCCGTCCACCGTGGTCGCGTCGAACGCGCCCTTGATCTGCCAGGGTCCCGACGTGGGCGTATGACGCCAGGGTAACCGGGTCCGGGGTGCGGGCGGTACTCACGGTACGACGGCAAACCGGGCGTCCATGTGTGGTCCTGTGATCCTTGCGGGCGCATTCAGCGCGTGTTGCAGGCCCCGCACGGGAATGACCGGAGAACACTGTGATTGCGGACATCGGCCGCACCGCGACGCTCCGGGCCTGCACGGGGCCACAACCTGGTGACCGCGTGCCACATTTGCGCCCCGGTGGCCCTGTGCAAAGCAGCTCGTCGGGGAGGAGATGCAGGACAATGACGAACGGCAACGCATCTGCCCTTTCGCCGCTGATCAAATATCCGGATCTGTGCTCGGCAACAGCTGATCGCGTCAGTCAAACAGGCTGCCCTGCGCGGCGGCACCGGGTTTGCCCTTGCGGGGGCGTGTCGTCAGCGACAGGCGGCCATCGTGGAATTCCACCTCCAGTACCGTGGCCGATTCTGCCGCAGTTCTGGTCGTGACCACGGCGCCATCGCCCCGCACCACGGCATAGCCGCGCTTCAGCGTCTCGCGGTAGCCCAGCGTCAGGCGGGTGCGGTCGAGCGCATCAAGGCGTTGGGACAGGCCGGCAAGGCGTGCGGCGGGGGCGGCATCAAGGCGCATGCCGAGCCGGGCCAGGTCGGTGCGACCGATGTCCACCGCGCGGGCGGCCTGGGCAATTGTGCGGGCGAGTGCGGGGGCAAGGCGTTCGGCAAGGTGGCGCGCGTTGTCGGCCAGACGCTCGGCGCGCCGGGCGCGGGCCGATGTCAGCCGCGCGAAGCGGTCGGTCAGACGATCAAGATCGCGGGCGATCCGGTCGGCCAGCAGTTTCGGGCGCAGCAGCGTGGCCGTCGGATCAAAGCCCCGGCGCTTGCGGGTGGCGGCAAGGCCCAAGGCCCCCACCAGCCGCCCTGACCACAGATCGAACCGCTGGGCCGGGCCAGCGGTCAGCGCCTCCAGTCGTGGCAGGGCGCGGGCAAGGTCGCGCAGGCGTTCGCCGCGGCGGCGGGTGATCTGGGCCACGCCGCGCAACTGGCGGGCGTTCAGGGCATCCAGCGTGGCGAGCAATTCCAGCCGCACCGGCACCGCCATTTCCGCCGCAGCCGTCGGGGTGGGCGCGCGCCGGTCAGAAGCATAGTCGATCAACGTGGTATCCGTCTCGTGGCCCACGGCGGAAATCAGCGGGATGGCAGACGCCGCCGCAGCGCGCACGACGATATCTTCGTTGAAGCCCCACAGATCCTCCAGTGACCCGCCGCCGCGCGCCACGATAATCAGGTCGGGGCGCGGGATCGGGCCGCCCGGCTGGATGGCGTTGAAGCCCTTGATCGCGGCGGCCACCTCGGGCGCGCAGGCCTGGCCCTGCACGGCCACCGGCCAGATCAGCACGTGGCGGGGAAAGCGGTCGCGCAGGCGATGCAGGATATCGCGGATCACCGCACCGGAGGGCGAAGTGACGACGCCTATGACCTGCGGCAGATAGGGGATGGGTTTCTTGCGGGCGGCATCGAACAGCCCTTCGGCCTGCAGGGCCACGCGGCGCTTTTCCAGCATGGCCATCAGCGCACCGGCCCCGGCGGGCGCGACATCCTCGACGATCAGCTGGTATTTCGACTGACCCGGAAAGGTGGTCATGCGGCCTGTGGCCACGATCTCCATCCCCTCTTCCGGGCGGACCTGCATCTTGGCGACCTGGCCTTTCCAGCTGATCGCCGCGATAACGGCACGGTCATCCTTGAGATCGAAATACAGATGCCCCGAAGCAGGCCGCGACACCCGCCCCACCTCGCCGCGCACGCGGACAAGGCCGAATTCGCCTTCGATCACCCGCTTCACCGCGTTGGCGAGTTCGGAGACGCTGAATTCCGGGCTGTTGCCCTGTGGGGCCGGGGTATCGTCGATCAGGTCCATCAATCGCCGTCCCCACCAGTGTTGCCGGCGGGATCTGATCCGAGATCACCTGCCGGGCCTGCGTCATTGTCTTTGTCGTGACCCGGCGCGCCGGGCCTTGCGCGACACATCGCGTCGCTGCCAATCATGCGGACGGCCCCGGCGACGGCGGGCCACCACCGCCCGGATGCTGGCCCGGACACAACAGATGCCAGCCCGCCAGCCTCTGCCAAACGCAAGGCCAGTCCGGGATGGGGACGTCCGGTTCCGCCAAGCGCTGCCATTGTCTGCTCCCCCGTCTTGCCCTCGCCTTCGCCCAACCCTATGACGGCCAGAGCCAAAGGCCAAGTCGGAGACATGCATGAACATCCTTATCCTGGGGTCCGGCGGGCGCGAACATGCGCTGGCCTGGGCCGTCAAGCAGAACCCCAAGACGGACCGGGTGATCGTCGCACCGGGGAATGCGGGGATCGCGATGCTGGCGGAATGCGCGGCGGTCGATATTCTGGACGGCACCGCGGTCGTGGCGTTCTGCGAGGAAAATGCGATCGATTTCGTGATCGTGGGGCCAGAGGCACCTTTGGCCGCGGGCGTGGCCGACACGTTGCGCGCGGCGGGTATCCTGACCTTCGGGCCGTCGGCGGCGGCGGCAAAGCTGGAGGCGTCAAAGGCCTTTACCAAAGAGATTTGCGATGCGTGTCGTGCCCCCACCGCGGGCTACGCACATTTCACCGATGCCGGGGCGGCGCGCGGTTACATCACCCGGATGGGGGCGCCGATTGTGGTCAAGGCCGACGGGCTGGCGGCGGGCAAGGGCGTCGTCGTGGCAATGACGGTGCCCGAGGCACTGGCCGCGGTCGATGACATGTTCGGGGGTGCGCTTGGGGCGGCGGGCGCGGAAGTGGTGATCGAGGAATTCATGGCCGGCGAAGAGGCGTCTTTCTTCATCCTGACCGATGGTGTGAACGCCCTGCCCATCGGCACGGCGCAGGATCACAAGCGCGCGTTCGACGGCGATACCGGACCGAATACCGGCGGCATGGGCGCCTATTCTCCTGCCCCGGTGCTGACCGATGCGTTGCAGGCCCGGGTGATGGCCGAGATCGTGCTGCCCACGATTGCCGAGATGGCCCGACGCGGCACGCCCTATCAGGGGGTGTTGTATGCCGGGCTGATGATCGCGGACGGGCGGGCGCGGCTGGTGGAATACAACGCCCGCTTTGGTGACCCGGAGGCGCAGGTGCTGATGATGCGGCTGGGGGCACAGGCGCTGGACCTGCTGCTGGCTTGCGCCGAAGGCGGGCTGGACACCGCACGGGTGAACTGGGCCGATGATCATGCACTGACGGTGGTGATGGCGGCGCGGGGCTATCCGGGGGCTTACGCGAGGGGGTCGGTGATCGGCGGGCTGTCGGCACTGCCCGAGGACAGCCGTCACATGGTGTTTCACGCCGGCACGGCCGAGGCGGATGGCAAGATCACCGCAAACGGGGGTCGGGTGCTGAACGTGACGGCGCGGGGCGATACACTGGCCGGCGCACGCGCAAGCGCCTATGCGATGGTCGATGTGATCGACTGGCCGGACGGCTTCTGCCGCCGCGATATCGGGTGGCGGGGGTTGTAAAGCGCCCACCATCAAGCGAGCAAAGACACGGCTTGGCGGGTGCGCGGCCCCGCGTCAGCGGCCTGCCAGTGGCAGGATGCACGGGATGTTGGCTGCAGTCGCAAGCCGGTGGCCAAAGGGCCATGCACCCCGCGCAAGCCTTTCAATCGGGCCGCGCCTGCCAAACAGCTCGCGCGGCCTCTTGCACCCCGCCCCGCCCCCGCATAAGACACCCCCGGTTTGACAGTTGGCGGGAGGGTCCATGCCGCTTCTCGTGATGAAATTCGGTGGCACCTCGGTGGCCGATCTCGCGCGCATCAGAAATGCGGCGGGCATGGTCAGGCGCGAGGTCGAACGCGGCTATGACGTGATCGTCATTGTCAGCGCGATGTCGGGCAAAACCAATGAGCTGGTCGGCTGGGTCGAGGCGACCTCGCCCATGTTCGATGCACGCGAATACGATGCCATCGTGTCGTCGGGCGAGAATGTGACGGCGGGGCTGCTGGCGCTGACGTTGCAGGAAATGGACGTGCCGGCCCGGTCATGGCAAGGCTGGCAGGTGCCGATCCAGACCACATCGGCGCATTCCGCCGCGCGTTTCATCGACATCCCGCGTGCCAATATTGACGCGAAGTTTGCCGAAGGCTTCAAGGTGGCGGTTGTCGCGGGTTTTCAGGGGGTCAGCCCGGAAGGCCGGATCACCACGCTGGGGCGCGGCGGGTCTGACACGACAGCCGTGGCCTTTGCCGCGGCCTTTGCTGCCGAACGCTGCGATATCTACACGGACGTGGACGGGGTCTATACCACCGATCCGCGGATCGTGGCACGCGCCCGCAAGCTGGACAGGATCGCGTTCGAGGAAATGCTTGAACTCGCGTCGCTGGGCGCCAAGGTGCTGCAAACGCGGTCGGTCGAACTCGCCATGCGCTACAAGGTGCGGCTGCGGGTGCTGTCGTCGTTTGAAGAAAGCGACGAAAACTCAGGAACGCTGGTCTGTGACGAGGACGAAATGATGGAATCGAGAGTTGTGTCGGGCGTGGCCTACAGCCGGGACGAAGCAAAGCTGACGCTGGTGCGCGTGCAGGACCGACCCGGCATTGCCGCCGCGATCTTTGGCCCGCTGTCCGAGGCGGGGGTCAACGTCGACATGATCGTGCAGAACATCTCCGAGATGGAAAATGGCGGGGCGTTCACCGACATGACATTCTCGTGCCCGACCAATCAGGTGCTGCGCGCGAAAAAAGCAATCGAGGATGCCGCTGCAGCGGGTGCGATTTCCTATGCGGCGCTGGTGCAAGACCCGGATGTGGCCAAGATCTCGGTCGTCGGCATCGGGATGCGGTCACACGCAGGGGTTGCCGCGACCATGTTCCATGCGCTGGCTGCCGAAAACATCAACATCAAGGTCATTACCACGTCCGAGATCAAGATTTCTGTTCTGATTGACCGGAAATATATGGAATTGGCCGTACAAGCCCTGCATGATGCGTTTCAGTTGGAGCAGGCGGCCTGATCGCTCCTCGGGGGAAGATGCCAGAACGCAGTGAAAGCGACAGCCGCAAGTTGCTGCGGCGCTTGCGTGACAGTCTGGCCGTGCCCGCAAAGGGGCAGGACCGGCTGGATACGATCACGCATCTGATCGCGGACAGCATGGGCTCTGAGGTGTGCTCGATCTATCTGTTTCGCGATCCTGAAACGCTGGAACTGTGCGCGACCGAAGGGTTGAAGCCTGAGGCCGTGCATCAGACCCGGATGAAGCTGGGCGAGGGTCTGGTGGGACGCGTTGCGCGCACGGCAAATCCGGTGAACACCGCGAATGCGCCCGCCGAAAAGGGGTTCCGGTTCATGCCGGAAACGGGGGAAGAGATTTATTCGTCCTTCCTTGGCGTGCCGATCCAGCGGGTCGGCGAAAAGCTGGGCGTGCTGGTGGTCCAGTCCAAGACCGCGCGGCAGTTTTCCGACGACGAGGTCTATGCGCTGGAAGTCGTTGCAATGGTGCTGGCCGAGATGACGGAGCTGGGCGTGTTCAACGGTGAGGGCGACGCCATGCGCGCGCTGCACCGCCAGCAGGTGATGATCCGCGGCAGTTCGGGGCAGGAAGGGGCCGCCGAGGGCCGGGTCTGGCTGCACGAGGCGCGGGTGGTGGTGACCAATCCCGTGGCCGACGATCCGCTGACCGAAATCGACCGCATCCGCGAGGCCGTGGGGCAATTGCGCGTGTCGGTCGATGATCTGCTGGCCGCGGAAAGTCTGGACAAGGACCAGAAACAGGTGCTGGAGGCGTACCGCATGTTTGCCCATTCGCGCGGCTGGCTGCGCCGGATGGAAGAAGATATCGCCCTTGGCCTGTCGGCCGAGGCCGCGGTTGAGAAGGAACAATCCGCCACCCGCGCCCGGCTGGAACAGGTGCCCGATGCCTATTTGCGTGAACGGCTGCACGATCTGGATGATCTGGCGAACCGGCTTTTGCGCATCCTGACAGGTCAGGGCAAGGACACCGGGGCCGAGATGCCGGAAAATCCGGTGCTGGTTGCGCGCAACATCGGGCCGGCGGAACTGCTGGAATACGGGCGCAAGCTGAAAGGCGTGGTGCTGCAGGAAGGCTCGGTCGGCTCGCATGCGGCGATTGTCGCGCGCGCTTTGGCCATTCCGCTGGTGATCCACG
>JAYSSN010000202.1:0-3962 GCA_043720555.1 Rhodobacterales bacterium
GTGTCATAGCCGCGCCCCTTGGCCTCGGCCATCACTTCCTTTTGGCTTTCCGACACATCCTTCTTCTCGGATTCCAGCTGCTCATAGCGTTCGATGAACTGGCGCAGCTCATCAGCGGCAACAAGCGAGGATGCAGTGATATCGGACATCGGGGCAACTCCATCAGGGTGATCGCGCCTTCCCTATCGCGCGCGGCACGGCGCGGCAAGACGGGGTTGATCTGACGGTGCGCGCATGGGATAGGCGACCCCGACGATGCGCGGGGGCCGGCGATGACAGCACTGATCTGGGGTGGGGCGATCCTGACGCTGCTGGGCGTCATTGGCCTGATCGTGTGCATCCTGATGGCGATCAGGGCCAGAGGCGAGGGCCTGACCGGCCCTGCCATGCAGGCGCGCCTTCAGCGGATCGTCGTCTGGAACATGGGGGCCCTCGCCGTATCGGGGCTGGGCCTGATGATGGTCGTGGTCGGCGTCATTCTTGGCTAGATGTGGGACCTCATCAGGTGGTGAGCTCCGCCAGCCTCGCGCCCTCGGATACCAGCCGGTCAAACAGTGGATGCGGCGTCCAAATCGGGTGCTCATCGGCCCACAGCGCAAGATCACGGCGCAGCACCATCAGCCCGCGCTGATCGGCGGCGAACATCGGCCCGCCGACACTGCGCGGCATGCCAAGGGCCGCGATGCACAACGCATCGATATCGGACGCCCGCCGCACGGTTTCTGCCGCCAGCAGCCGCGCGCCTTCGGCCGCCATCGCGCCCAGCACGCGCTGCCGGACATCGGCCACGGGCAGCGCCATGGTGCCCGCAGCCTCAGGCAGCGGCAGCTTCACCAGCCCCGCGATCCCCGCCCCGAGTGAGGCGCCCGACGTCCCGGCCGCAGCCATCACTTCCAACGCCGCCCGCGCCGCGCGCGCCAGTGACCGCACCACACCTGCGCGCGGCTCGGCCCGCGTGATGGCCAGCCGAACACCCATCCGCCGCAGGGTCGCCGCCGCCATCTGGCCAAAGCCCCGGTCGCCGGCGTGCAGCTGCAACTCGGCTACAGCCGGGGCCACCAGCAGCAAACCCGGCCCGGCCGCTTCCCCCCCCAGATGCAGAACCGGCCCCGCAGCCCCCGGCTTTGCCGCAACGATCAGGTCGATCCCGGCAACCGCGGCCGGGGATACCCCGGGCGTCAGCCGCGCCCACTCGGCATCCCGCGCCTCGCGCGACAAACGCCCCGCCTGCACCTCGGCCTCTTGTGCCAGCGCTACCTTTTCCAACGCCGCAACCAGTGCCTCGCGGTCGTCATCGGCGAAAACCACCGATATGCCGGCATGCAGCGCGGGCCAGACCAACGCTACCGCGCCCACACCCCACAGCCCGATGCGGTCCACCGGGCGCCCGCCAACAAAGTCTGCCGCCATCCGCATCTCGGCCAGCATCGCGTGGCGCAATGCGCCTGCCTCGGGGGTTGCTGCCACCTCGGCGGCAGCCTCTGCTTCAAACTCCAGCCCCTGCGCCAGCGGCAAAAGCTGCGCGGCCTCGATACAGTCGATCAGCCGCGCCGTCAGCACACCCGCCGCCCCGACGCCGCGCGCCGCAATCACCGCTGCCTGATAGGCCCGCCCATCGCGCAACCCCGGCGTGCGGTCCGGTGGCGGCGGGGCCAGCGCCAGCGCCACACCCGCTGCCGCCAGATCGTCGGCTGTAACGGAATCCACCAGGCCCATGGCCCACGCCTCGGTCGCGTTGATCATCGCGGCGCGCCCGATCAGGCGCAGCGCGTCGGCCGCGCTGATCAGGCGTGGCAGGGTCTGCGTGCCGCCCGCCATCGGCAGATGACCAGCCAGCACGTCGCGCAGGCCAAAGCGCAGATCAGGGCTGGCCACCCGGCCACGTGCGGCCAGCGCCAGTTCCGCCGCAGCCCCCAGAACCAGGCCGTGCAGTGCCGCAATGACGGGCTTTGGCGCGGACATCACCCGGCGTACCAGATCGGCCACGCCGGGGGATTGCGCGGCTTGCCCCAGTTCGGCCAGATCGCAGCCGCTGGAAAATCCGCGCCCCGCCCCGATCAGCACGATGCCCGCCACCCCCGGATCGGCCAGCGCCGCATCCAGTGCCCCCATCAGCCCGTGGCGCAGGTCTGCCCCCAGCATGTTCGCCGGTGGGGCCTCCAGCCACAACAGCCGCACCGCGCCCCGCGTCTCTGCCCTGATCAGACCACCCGTCACCACCATTTGCCCCGCGTCATTCTTTTGCAGCACCTTACCAACAGAGCGCGCCCCCGCAACCATCTGTTGCATGACAAAAGCCGTCTTTCGCCCGCCCCCCGGTGCAGTTATGCTGCGCCCAGCAACAGCATCTTGCACGGAGCACATCATATGGACATCCGCCCGATCACCCCCGGTTATGCGGTCTCGCCGCAGATCGACGTGACCGACCTCGCCGCAATCAAGGCGGCGGGTTATACCACGGTGATCGACAACCGCCCTGATGGTGAAATTGCGCCGCGCCTGCACACCGAAGCAATGCGCGCCGCGGCCGAGGCACTGGGGCTGACCTTCGTCGCAAATCATGTGATGGCCGGTACGATGACGCCGGAAAATGTGGCTCGGCAAAGTGCGGCGATCGCGGCTTCGGGCGGTCCGGTGTTCGCATATTGCGCCAGCGGCAACCGTTCATCGGTGGTCTGGGCGCTGTCGCAGGCGGGCACCATGCCAGCCGATGACCTGATCAGCCTGCCCGCGCGCTTTGGTTACAAACTCGATCATCTGCGCCCGCAGATTGCAGCGCTGGCCGCACAGAAAGGCTGACGCCTCGATCAGGCCGGATGATGACGGAACCGCCCGGTCCGGTCTGAACTTTTGATGTCGTTCAAATCCGCCGGCAACCCCGGTTTCCACGTTGCCCGTTCCGCTGCACTTCGCTGCCGGCGCAGCTGCATCGCGTCGCAGACCCCCGGACGACGCGTGGTCAATCCCCGGGCCGGACATCGGCGATGGCCTCGCCGCCGCCCGCATCGCACCGTGGCTGCGCAATGGCACCCGCCGTGGCATCCTGCGGCTCCGGTGCCATGGCCGGGGTGTCGCTGTCCACATGCGTCAACCGCAATGCCCGCATGCCGCGCGCCTGCCCCAGCCGCCCGCTGGCCAGACGCCGCCCGTTCGGCGTTTCCAGTTGCACCAGATCAAGGCTGGCCCCGGTCAATGCCAGCACATCGTCGATGCCAAGCGCCATCAGCTCTGACAGATCGAGCGAGATGCGCACCATCACCGCATCCATCCGGCATTCAACCTGACATAACTGCTGGTGCAACCCGTCCGCAAAGGCCGCGTCCAGCGCGTTGACCGCGTCTGCCATGCCCGGCGCGCCGGCCGGCCGGCCGTTCGCAGGCAGGGCCAGCAGCACATGGCCGGACTTCACGCCGCCGGCCAGCGCCAGATCCACCTCGAGCACCTGCCAATGCGCGTCCTCCAGCATCAGGGCCAGCGGGCGGGGGTCGTCCAGAAACGACGCATACCTGTAGCCCCCGGCCCAGATCAGTTCGGGCAGCCCCGCCAGTGCCGCTTCCATATCCACGAGGGCCGCATCAAGGAAACCCGCGACCATCGCCGCATCCGTGCGCGTTGCCTTGCGTGCCAGCGGCGGGTGCGTCGATACACGGCCGATCGTCTGCACCTCGACCAGCCCTGACAGCACGTCGGGCGACAAGACGATGATGCCCATGCCCTCGCCCGGACCATCCAGCACCCCGATCAGCGACCGTGCGCCCGGCAATTCCAGCAGTTCTGTCAGCGACAACCGCCGCATCCGGCACGCCTGCACATCCACGCGCAGCGCCAGCATGTCCTGGGCCGAGCGGCGCAGCGCCATGTCCCATGCCCGCTCTACCACCCCGCCCGCGACCGACGCCGCCGCACTGCGGCTGCGCGCCAGCCGGTTTTTCAGAACATGATCGGCTGTGCTGCCATCGGCG
>JAYSSN010000203.1:0-10559 GCA_043720555.1 Rhodobacterales bacterium
ACCACGATCAGCCGCAGCGCCGGGTTGTGCACGGCAATGAAGCGGCCGTCCGCCTCCATCCCCGATTTGTCCGACCGCAGGCGCGCGGCCACCGCCGGATCGTCTGCGGCACCCATCAGCGCGCGCGGCCCGCCTTCCGGTGCCGTCACCATGGCGACGGCGCGACCCGAAAGCCGCGCATCCACCAGCGCGCCCAGCAGCGCAGGCGGCAACGCATCCACGCCGTCGCCCACCGGCTCGACCAGCACCCGGATCGTGCCACCACAGGCCAGCCCCACGGCAAACGCCGCATCATCGCTGACACCGTAGGTCAGCAGGCGCGGGCGGCCATCGGTCAGCGCCTCCATCGCCTCGACGACCACCGCCCCCTCGACGCAGCCGCCCGACACCGACCCCATGATGTCGCCCGCGCCCGATATCACCAGCTGACTGCCGGCCGGACGCGGTGCCGACCCCCAGGTTTCCACCACTGTCGCCAAGGCTGCACCACGCCCCGCACGGTGCCACTCCAACGCGATTTCCGGTATCTGATCGCTGTCTGCCATGAAAAAACCTCCGCCCCATATGACTATGGGGCGGAGGCGATTGGCTTGCCAGTGGAATGTTGGCTTAACGCAGCGCGGCTGTCCGCATCAGCGGCGTGATGACCCGGATCGCAACACGACGGTTGGCACGTTCATCGCTGTCGCTCGGGATCAGCAATTCGCTTTCGCCATAGCCCTGCACCACGAGGTTTTCCGGCGGCACATCGAAGTACTCGGTCAGCGCAAGCGCCACCGATTCCGCACGCCGGTCTGACAGGGTCAGGTTCGACGAAGCCGACCCCACCGCATCCGTGTGCCCTTCGATCAGGAAGATCTCGCTGGGATTCAGCGCGATCAGGTCTTTCAGCAGACCTCCCAGATCGGCCAGCTTTTCCGCCTCGGTCGCCTTGATCGCGGCCGACCCGGTGTCGAAGGTGATGGAGTTTACGTCCACCGTTGCGGCAAGGGCCCGCACTTCGGCAATCTCGCGGATCTGGCGCAAGCTGAACGTGCGCCCCAGTTCTTCGGCCTGGGCACGGGCCAAAGCCGCCTTCAGTTCAACATCGCTGTCGCTGGTCGAAATGATGATGCGGTCCCGCGACGGACGCGGCAGTGTCGCTACATCAATCCGCTCTTCCGGCACCAGATCGTCGATCAGCACGATTTCGCGGCCAACATCGTCATAGGTCGCCCGGCGCAGAACGCGGCCGGTTGCATCGCGGATGGTCACCACCTGCGTGCCATCGCCACGCTCGACGATAGTGCGGGTCGATCCGTCACCGTAGGTTTCGGTGCGCACGGTGCTGCCCGGCTGGCGCAGCAGCGTGTCATCGTCCTTGTAGACGTAGTAGCGCCCGTCAGGATTACGCACGACAACACGGTCACCGGTGTTGTCCACAACCTCGTTGCCGTTCGACAGGATCGCGCCGATAACAATGGCCCCCAGCGCAACCAGGCCCACCTTTTCCAGATCGGACAGGCCGCTGCGACGGCGTCCTTCCACCGTGGGAGCGGTCGTTGCAAACTCTTCACTGCTTGACCGGGCTGTTTCCGGGGTAATCAATTGCTCCAGCACCACCGGCGCGGGGGTATCGGCCGTCTCGGTTGTAACCTCGGCATTCGGGTCCAGCGGGATCAGCGCCGCCTCGGCCGTGGGTGCCGCGACCTCTGCGCTGCCCTCGACTTCGGATTCAACCGCCGTGGGGTTTGCCAGAAGTTCGCCCAAAGCCTCGATCGCTTCGGGTGCGGCCTCGGGGACGACCACCGGTTCGGTGGTTGCGGTTTCAGTCGTCACGACTTCACCATCCGCGCCTGCTTGGGCAGCGGCGGCGGCATCCGCTTCGGCTTGTGCCGCAGCTTCGGCTTCAGCGACGGCGGCAGCGGCAGCATCCGCTTCGGCTTGTGCAGCGGCTTCTGCCTCTGCGGCGGCGGCTGCTTCGGCGTCAGTCTGCGCGGTGGCCTCTGCTTCAGCAGCGGCAGCGGCGTCAGCCTCGGCTTGTGCAGCGGCTTCTGCTTCAGCAGCAGCGGCGGCATCAGCCTCGGCTTGTGCAGCGGCTTCTGCCTCTGCGGCGGCGGCGGCTTCGGCATCTGTCTGCGCAGCAGCATCTGCCTCAGCAGCAGCGGCGGCGTCAGCTTCGGCTTGTGCAGCGGCTTCGGCCGCTGCGGCAGCGGCGGCTTCAGCAGCAGCGGCAGCCTCGGCCTCAGCTTGTGCTGCGGCCTCCGCGTCCGCACCGGCAGCGGCTTCGGCGTCGACAGCGGCCTGCGCCTCGGCGGCGGCAGCAGCGTCGGCGGCAGCTTGTGCAGCAGCGTCGGCGGCAGCAACGGCGGCGGCGTCAGCCTCGGCTTGTGCAGCAGCCTGTGCCTCTGCAGCAGCGGCAGCTTCCGCTTCGGCCTGTGCAGCAACCGCTGCCGTGGCGGCAGCAGCGGCATCGGCTTCGGCCTGTGCCGACGCGTCGGCTTCTACCGCAGCCGCAGCATCAACTTCGGCCTGGGCAGCGGCTTCGGTCGCGGCAGCGGCGGCGGCGGCGGCCTGCGCAGCTGCGTCAGCGGCCGCAATGGCCGCAGCATCAGCCTCGGCTTGTGCGGCGGCCTCGGCCATCGCAGACTCGATCGCCAGTGCCTGCGCCACAAAATCTTCCGGAGCGCAGAGAACCTCGTCAGTGGGCATGCAAAGAACCGAACCGTCGGCAGCAACCACTGATCCATCTTCTGCCAGAGTCTGTGACCAGGCGGGAACCGTTTGAATGGGCCAAAGCGCCATCGAGACCGCTGTTGTCGTGCAAAGTATGCGTTTCATGTGATCGTCCTTCCAGAAAGGCCGGGAAAATCCCCGAGCGATAACCCACGATATTGCTATCGGTTCCGCCAGATGGAACAGACGACCGCATGATATGCCATATCATTCCCGGTTTCCCCGTTTGTCAGGCGATAACACGCAGCACTGACCCGCCGCTTAGCGCAGCCCCTGTCGCCCGACAGATACCACACCCGCCACGCAACCCGCCACGTACGGTTCTTTCCTGTTGACGAGAAATTTTTAGTAAATCAGACATCATATTGATATAAATCAGTAAAAACGTAAAATATTCAGTTGGCAATCCGGCCTTCAGTCTGCCGAAATCGCGCGCATCAACCGGGCCTTTTCGCCCACGTCATCCGCCCGCCCAATCGCCGCCGCCAACCCTTCGAGCGAGGCAATCGAATGACTGGCCCGAAAACAATCGACATGGGGCAGCATCGCGCGGATCCCGGTGGCCTTGGGGGCAAAACCCTCCCACCGCAGCAGCGGATTCAGCCAGATCAGGCGGCGGGCAGACAGGTGCAAGCGCTCCATCTCGCGCGCCAGATCGCCCGCATCGTCACGGTCGAGCCCGTCGGTGATCAGCAACACCACCGCCCCCTGCCCCAGCACCCGGCGCGACCAGTCGCGATTGAACGCGTGCAGGCTGGCCCCGATCCGCGTGCCCCCGGACCAGTCCTGCGCCTCGGCCCCCGCGCGGGCCAACGCCGCATCGACATCGCGGGTGCGCAGATGGCGGGTGATGTTGGTCAGCCGGGTGCCAAAGGTAAACCCGTGTACCCGCGCCCAGCCCTGCCCGCGGCGGTTGGCCACCGCATGCAGGAAATGCAACACCATCCGGCTGTATTGCGACATGGAGCCTGAGATGTCGCACAGCACCACCAGATTAGGCCACCGGATCGCCGGCTGCTTGCGCGCGAGCGTGGTAATCTCGCCCCCCTGCCGCAGACTGGCGCGCAGCGTGCGCCGCAGGTCGATCCGCGCACCGTTATGCGACGCGACACTGCGGCGCGACGCCAGCGGTTTGACAGGCAGCGTCAGTCGGGCCAGCATGCGCCTGGCCTGCGCGACCTCGGCCGTCGTCATCTGTTCAAAGTCGAGCGTTTTCAGCCGCTCTTCCTGCGACATGGTGGTGGTGGCATCAATGTCGATCTGCTCAACCCCACCTTCGGGCTGCGATGGCGGTGGCAGCCGGTCTTCGGCTCCGTCCAGCAGCGCCTCGGCCGCCCGGCGTTCGGCGGCATCGGCGCGGCGATCCTCTTGCACACCCCGTACCGCCGGGATCAGCAGTGACATCATGTGTTCCAGATACTGCGGATCACGCCAGAACAGGCGGAACACCTGACCGAACACCGCCCGCTGTTCGGGGCGGCTGACAAAACAGGCGTGCAGCGTCCAATAGAAATCCGCGCGCGCGGTGAACCCTGCCACCTGCACCGCCCGGATCGCATCAATCACCCGCCCCGTGCCGATGGGTATCCCCGCCTTGCGCAGCGCACGCGCGAAATGCGTGATGTTATGGGACAGCTTGCCATCTTCGGGCAGCAGCAAGGGCGCGTATTCAGCCATGCGCCACCCCCTGCAACGCTGCGGACACGTTGGACCGATGCACGGCTTCGTAAGGCTGATAGCCGTGCAGCGTCCCGCTGGCGAGCCCCGCCGCAATGACATCGCCCAAAGGCTGATCGCGCAGCGACGGCTGATCGCGCAGCGCCATCAACCAGCGGATATAGTGTTGCGTGGCCGGAATCAGGTCGGCACCATAGCCGCCCGCCGCGATCACATCGGGATCGCCATGGCAGGGCAGGATATGGGCCGGGTTCAAGGCGCCAAGCCGGTCAAGCTCTGTCAGATGCGTGGCAAAATGTCCGGGCTCGGCCACAAAGGTGACCGGGTCTTCCAGCGTATCCCCCGCCAGCAGGATGCCGGTGTCGGGCAGCCAGATCACCGTTGCATCGTCGCTGTGAATATTGGCCGCGATCAACATGATCTGCCGCGGGCCAAGGGCGAGCTTCATTTCATCCGCAAAGGTCGTCGTGGGCAGGACCAGCGGCGCAATCGGCGGCCATGTGATACCGGCCTCAATCGCGGCTTTGCGGGCCTTCAGATGCGCCGCCGTGCGGGCATTGGCAATCACCTCCACATCGCCAAACGCCGCTGTCCCGGCCACATGATCCTTGTGCCAATGGCTGTAGACCACGCGGATCTGGCGAATTCCGATCCCATCCAGATGCGCCCTGATCGCCGCGCCATGAGCCGGCGTCGTGCCCGTGTCACAGACAATCGCCTGATCGCCGTGGGTCAGCGCAAAGGTTGCCACGCCCAGCGACAGCGCGCCGTCATCGACCCAGTTCGGGCGCGGATCAAAGCGATACCCGGCAATCCGCCCGTCGTAATAGGCAAACAGGCCCGGGTGGGGCTGAAGGATGCGCAGGTGGGGCGGTGGTGCTGACATCGGCTCTGCTGTACTGGTGGCGCGCGCCGGGGGTTTCACACCCCCGGACCCCCGTGGGATATTTCGGGACAGAAAATGGCGGGGTCACACTGGTGCAAGTTCACGCTTTACCTCATCCAGAATGCGTTTTGCTTCCGAGCCCTGAAGTTTCTGGATATCATCCTGATACTTCAGGATCGCACCCAGCGTGTCGGCGATGACGTCGGGTGACAACTGGATCACATCAAGCGCCAGCAGGCATTTCGCCCAGTCGATGGTTTCGGCCACGCCCGGTTTCTTGAACAGGTCTTCGCCGCGCAGGCGTTGGACAAACGCCACCACCTCGCGGCTGAGCAGGTCTTGCGCCTCAGGCGCGCGGGCGCGCAGGATTTCCAGTTCGCGCGCCGCCGACGGGTAATCGACCCAGTGATACAGGCAGCGGCGTTTCAGTGCGTCATGCACCTCGCGCGTGCGGTTCGAGGTGACGATCACGATGGGCGGATCGGCCGCGCGGATGGTGCCGAGTTCGGGGATCGTGACCTGAAAATCCGACAGCGCCTCCAGCAGGAACGCCTCGAACGGCTCGTCCGTGCGATCAATCTCGTCAATCAGCAGCACCGGGGCGCCACCGGGCTGCGGGCGCATCGCGGCCAGCAGCGGGCGTTCGATCAGGAATTCCGCGGTAAAAAGATCAGCCTTCGCCATGCCGGCTTCCGCCGCGCGGATCGCCACCATCTGGGCGGCAAAGTTCC
The DNA here is from genome assembly GCA_043720555.1 of Rhodobacterales bacterium. Taxonomy (GTDB): domain Bacteria; phylum Pseudomonadota; class Alphaproteobacteria; order Rhodobacterales; family Rhodobacteraceae; genus JAAFHS01. The sequence continues at coordinate 6,010 of JAYSSN010000203.1, forward strand.
ACTCCGCCACCGCAGATGCCGCATCGAGCCCCTCGTAGCATTGCAGGCGGATCAGGCGCCGGCCAAGGGCCGTGGCGATCGCCTTGGCAATCTCGGTCTTGCCCGTGCCGGCCTCGCCTTCCAGAAACAGCGGGCGGCCAAGCCGCAGCGACAGGAACACGATTGTGGCCAGCGCGCGCGAGGTCACATAGCCCTGCCCCGCCAAAAGGGTTTCGACCGCGTCGATGCTGTCGGGGATCTGGGTCAAGCTGGGCCTCCTTGGTGCGCGCCTATGCTGGCCGGGCCTTGCGGCGGGGTCAAGGCGGCATCTTGGGCGACCTCGTTCGCCAGCCAGTTGCGGAATGACACAAGCGGCGCACGCGGCGGGCCCTGCCTGGGCCAGACCAGCCAATAGCTGCCCTGAGCACGCACCGGGCCACCATGTACCGCCACCAACCGCCCTTCGGCCAGTTCGCGTTCGATCAGGAACAGCGGCAACAGCGCCACGCCAAGGCCATGGATCGCGGCCTGTGTCATCGTGGCGAACTGGTCAAACATCATGCCGCCCGGCCGCGGCACGTCGACCCCGTGATGGCCAAGCCAGCGGCCCCAGTCGCCGGGGCGGCTTTCCAGCTGCAGCAGCGGGCAGGTCAGGATTGCGTCGGGGCTGGCGAGCGGGGCCGCAATCAGGGTGGGTGCGGCAACTGCAAGGATATCTTCTTCCATCAGACTCAAGAAATCGGCCCCCGGCCAATCCTGCCTGCCATAGTGGACCGCCGCATCAAAGCGGCTGTCGGCGAAATCGAACGGCTTCAGCCGCGTCGAAAGATTCACCGTCACTTCCGGGTGGCTTTGCGCAAAGCGGGCCAGACGCGGGGCAAGCCAGTGCATGCCAAAGGCCGGCAGGATGGCGAGGTTCAGGCTGCCCCCGGTGGGGTTCGCCCGCAGAGACAAGGACGCTGATGACAGGATCTGCAAGGCTTTACGCGCTTCGCGGACATAATCCTTGCCCGCAGGCGTCAGGCGCAGACGCTGCTTTTCACGGATCACAAGGGGCACGCCCAACTGATCTTCCAGCCCCTTCAACTGGTGGCTGACAGCGCCTTGCGACAGGCCCAGCGACTCGGCCGCTGCCGCCCCGGTGCCCAACCGGTCTAGCGCCTCGATCGCCAGAAGCGCGGGCAGTGAGGGCAGATAACGGCGTGTGAACATCTTTAATATTCCTCAAGACCTCATGACACAGTTTCGATACCCCCTTGCGCGCCTTTGTGCAATAATCATGCCAGTCGCCACGGAGATCCGCCATGAACAAAGCCCCCCACCCCTTGCTGAAAGCCAAGGACGCGCCGGACCTTGGCCGGTTCGATTGGGAAGACCCCTTCCGCCTGAACGATCAACTGACTGAGGAGGAGCGGATGCTGCGCGACGGCGCGCGCGCCTATGCGCAGGAAAAGCTGCAGCCGCGCGTGATTGCGGCCTACCGCGAGGAAAGCACGGACCCTGCGATCTTCCGCGAAATGGGTGAAATGGGCCTGCTGGGCGCCACGATCCCGGAGGCGTATGGCGGCCTTGGTGCATCCTACGTCGCCTACGGCCTGATCGCGCGGGAAGTGGAGCGGGTGGACAGCGGATACCGCAGCATGATGTCGGTGCAATCGTCCCTTGTGATGTATCCGATCTATGCATACGGCTCCGAAGCACAGCGGACGAAATACCTGCCGAAACTGTCGGCGGGCGAATGGATCGGCTGTTTCGGGCTGACCGAACCCGATGCGGGATCGGATCCGGCGGGGATGAAGACGGTCGCGAAGAAAACCGCCGATGGCTATGTGCTGAACGGCGCCAAGATGTGGATTTCAAACTCACCGATCGCCGATGTCTTTGTGATCTGGGCGAAATCCGAAGCGCACGGTGGCAAGATCAAGGGCTTTGTATTGGACAAGGGCACCGCGGGCCTGTCAGCCCCCAAGATCGGCGGCAAGCTGTCGCTGCGCGCGAGCATCACGGGTGAAATCGTGATGAAGGATGTCCATGTCGGCGAGGATGCCTTGTTGCCGCATGTGGAGGGGTTGAAGGGCCCGTTCGGTTGCCTCAATCGCGCGCGCTACGGCATTTCCTGGGGGGTGATGGGGGCGGCGGAGTTCTGCCTGCACGCCGCACGCCAGTATGGGCTGGACCGCAGGCAGTTTGGCAAGCCACTGGCGCAGACCCAGCTCTATCAGCTGAAGCTGGCCAATATGATGAGCGAGATTGCCCTGGGGCTGCAGGCATCACTGCGCGTCGGCCGTCTACTGGACGAGGCGAATGCAGCACCAGAGATGATCAGCATCATCAAGCGCAACAACTGCGGCAAGGCCCTGGACGCGGCACGCATGGCGCGGGATATGCATGGCGGCAATGGCATTCAGGAAGATTACCAGATCATGCGCCATATGGTGAATCTGGAAACCGTGAACACCTATGAAGGTACGCATGATGTGCATGCCCTGATCCTCGGGCGGGCCATTACAGGGTTGCAGGCGTTTTTCTGACCGGGACCGGCAGAATGGCCCGGTCTACAAACTCTGCATTTCCTTGCGGATATAGCGGTTATCGCCCCGCGTCAGCACCCAGCGGCCCAGCTTGCGCGCGAGCCCCTTGCGCCCCTTGGCCAGCACCCGCTTGAACAACTCGCGCTGGTAGCGCTGAAAGGTCTTGCGGGCGCGGATGGTGCGGTAAAACTCCAGCTCGGTCAGGGTGCCGTTCAGCGCGCCAAGCGTGATCTGTGACAGGACGCCCATCTGGTGCAGACTGGACCCCAGGCGGTGACCCAGCAGCGGCGTGCGCAATTTCATTACGTTCGCGCCGTCAAAGCGGGCGACATGTCCGGCATCCAGCGGTTCGTACGGATCAAACAGCAGCGTCACGCGGCCCGCCACCTTGGACACCTGCGATGCGTCGCCATACGCGCCGGAATAATCACGCCCCCAGGCGGTATGATAGCGCGTCTCCCATGGGACCAGCAGCTTATCCAGCGTCGATTGCGGGCTGATCGCCACCACATCTGCACCGGGGCACGCGGCCACAAAAGCGCAGGCCGCATAGCCACCCATGGACGCGCCATAGAACACCACGCGCTTGAACTGCGTAAAAAATCCGCTGTCGCGCAGGTCGTCGAACTGCTGCCAGACCCATGGATCACGGTACCAGGTCCAGCCATTCGCCATGACGCCCAGCATCGACCAACCCTGCTTTTCGATAAAGCCAAAGCCCCACGGGCGCCGATCCCCGCGCTTTTCCATCGCGATATCGAGGTTATCGAAGGTGACAACCAGCGTATCGCTGCGGCGGATGAACAGAAACGAATGCGCCGGGCTGTCGCGGTAAAACCCATCATCGCCTGCAAGTCCGGCCGCGATGTCGGCCCAGCTGGTGTCACTTGTCGTCGCCAAAGCGGCCACCTGCGGGCCTGCGGAAAACAGAATGCGCGTGATGGTGTTGCCATCCCGGTCGCGCGTCGCAAGGGCCGTGTTGCTGCCATAAGGTTTCAGGAACGGAAACGCGCCGGAACCGGCACGGATGTCGCAAATCATCCGGCTATCGGCGTGAAGTGATTTCTGAAGAACAAGTTCGATATGTTTGATCTTGTTGATATCTCCGAAGCCAGACAGGTTTGCGATCAGATCAGCAGGGCGCACTTCGGACGCCGCGCGTATCGTGCGGATGCGCCCCGCATCCACCCCGTGCTCCAGCAGGAATGCGCGGTACGCTCCGGTCCAGGGCGCCTCTGCTTTGGCAAAGCCGCCCTTGGGATCCAGGCCGATCAGATCAATGTCGCAATCCCAGCGGTCATGCGCGGCAAGGGCCAGCGTCCGGGCCGTCCCCGCAACATCGGCAAACACCGCGACCGCCGTCAGATCAACGCGGTCCAGCAACGCCACATCAGCGGCCCCCGCGTCACTGTCGATCCCCCCGGCGCGCGTCATGCCCTGCCCCACCAAAACCCGTCGGCCACCCTACGCCGAAACCCGGCCGGAACGAAAGCCATCGTCATGATGCGATGGCGTCATCGACATCATCATCGCCTTCGGCCAATGCTTCGGGTTTGCCGCGCAGGGGGGCGGCGCGGGGATCGACATTGTGCTTTTTCAAAAGCTGCCCGATCAGGCTGCGCGGGCGCGGGATGCCATCATCCTTGGCCAGCAGCCGCGCCCGCATCCGACGCCCGTAAAAGTGTATCGAGAACGTCTCGTCCGTGATGTAGGGCGTGGCATCCAGCCCCGGCCGCACCATCAGGCGGCGATCTTCATAGGCAAACGGGTACAGCGCCACGCGCGGCATGGAAAAGCGCACTTCGCCCGTCGTTTTCAGGAAATGGGTCAGAGCATGCGGCCCCCAGACGCCCCACGGCATCTCGGATGCATGCACCGGCGTGCCTGCGTCGCGCTTTTCGGCCAGCTCACGCCGGTAGCTTTCCTTGTACCAGAGCGGGATGGCAAATTCGTCTGCCGTGAAATCCAGCAGTCCGGCCAGCGTGGCACTGTCCTGCGGCAGGCCCAGCACACCGCCGTTCAGGCCGTGATCGGACTCCC
>JAYSSN010000204.1:0-1651 GCA_043720555.1 Rhodobacterales bacterium
GCCATGCTGGTGGCGCTGGTTGCGGGCGTGCTGTCGTTCCTCAGCCCCTGCGTGCTGCCGGTGGTGCCGCCCTACCTCGCCTACATGGGCGGGATCAGCATGGGCGAGATGACCGGCGGCGGTGTGGTGCGGCGGCGGGTGATCCTGCCGTCGCTGTTCTTTGTGCTGGGCCTGTCGACGATCTTCATGCTCTTGGGGTTCACCGCCTCGGCGTTCGGCACGTTCTTTCTGCGCCATCAGGAGGTGTTCGCCAAGGCCTCGGGTCTGGTGGTGATCCTGTTCGGGCTGCATTTCATCGGGCTGTTCCGGATCCCGCTTCTGGACCGCGAGGCGCGGCTTGATGCGGGCGACAGGGGCGGGTCGGCGCTGGGGGCCTATCTGCTGGGTCTGGCCTTCGCCTTCGGCTGGACGCCGTGCATCGGGCCGCAACTGGCCGCGATCCTGAGCCTTGCGGCGCAGGAGGGCAGCGTGGAACGCGGCACGCTGCTGTTGGGGATCTATGCGCTGGGACTGGGGCTTCCGTTCATACTCGCGGCGGTTTTTGTCGAGAGGTCAATGACTTTGATGGCGCAGTTGAAGCGTCACATGAAGCTGATCGAGCGGGCGATGGGCATCCTCTTGCTGGTCGTCGGCACCGCGCTCTTGACCGGGGCCTTCACCGATTTCAGCTATTGGATGCTGGAAACCTACGACGCGCTTGGCATTCCGCTGCCGGGCTGAGCCCCCTTCATTCTGCCACATGTCCGGTTAACATGTGTCGGTCAGGATGGCGGGATGCGGTTGGAGAAAGTCGATCAGTCCGGGGCGGCAGCGGCGCGGGTGTTTCGCCGCCGGGTGTTCTATATCCCCGGCTACGACCCGTTCCCGCCGCGCCGCTACCGCGAGCTTTATCGCAGGGAGGCCGCGGCACAGGCGGCGGTTTCCGGCTATTCGGTCGCACTGCTGCCGAAGGGCGACACCGGCGCGCAGGGCTGGCGCGTCGCTGCCGACATCGACGGCAGGGCAGAGGCGGAGGTCGAGGTGCTGGTCTGGTCGGATCTGGTGCGGGGCTCGATGGACCGGGGGATCGCTGCCACCTATCTGCAACTGGTGCGCACCGCCTGGGTCTATCTTGGCTCGGGCGCGCTGGTCCGGCTGATGCGGTTGCGGAAGGGGCCGATGATCGCGGCGCTGTATCCGGTGGGCTTTCTGCTGGCGCAGGCGCTGGTGGCGCTGGCGGTCGGCTGGGGGCTCGGGGCGGCGCTGGCTGCGGCCAGCTATTGGGCCGTCGGGCTGGTGGCGGGCGGGGCGGCGGGATACGGGCTCTTGCGCTGGTTCCGGTCGCAGGACCACCGGGTCTTTGCCTATTACCTGATGCATGATTATGCCTTCACCGCCGCCCTGAACGGCGCCAACCCTCCGGCGCTGGAGGCGCGGATGGCGGAGTTTCGCGCGGTGATCAGGGCTGCAATGACCGGGAGTGCGGACGAGGTGCTGGTCGTCGGCCATTCATCGGGCGCGCATCTGGCGGTGTCGATCCTGGCGGACCTGATCCGGGAGGGCTTGCCGCCGGCGCATCCGGCGCTGGGGTTCCTGTCGCTGGGGCAGGTGGTGCCGATGGTGTCGTTCCTGCCCGACGCCGGGCGGTTGCGCGGCGATCTGGCCTATCTGT
>JAYSSN010000205.1:0-10552 GCA_043720555.1 Rhodobacterales bacterium
CGAGGGGGCCGCCGCCCTGCTGCGCGCGCGTGGCCATGCCGCCGAAACGCTTGAAGGCGGCTGGCTTGCGTGGCGTGCGGCGGGCTTGCCCGTGATCGCCCATGACGCCCTGCAAGGTGCGCATCTGTGGGTCACGCGCCAGCGGCCCAAGATCGACCGGATCGCCTGCCCCTGGCTGATACGCCGGTTTCTGAACCGCGAGGCGCAGTTTCTGTTCGTGGCGCCTGCTACCGTCGCCGATGTGGCCGACCGGTTCAGCGCCATCCCGTTTGACATCGAGGGCGTGCCCTACAGCCATGTCGGCGAGGCCTGCACCTTCGACACCATGCTGGCCCGCTTTGGCCTGCAATCAGGCGCCCTGTCCCGCATGGCGACGGTGATCCGCGCTGCTGACACCGACCGGCATGACCTCGCCCCCCAGGCCGCCGGTTTGCTGGCCATATCCGTCGGACTGTCGCGCCAATACCGCGATGATCTGCAACAACTCACGGCGGGCATGGCGCTGTATGATGCGCTTTACCTGTGGGCGCGCGATGGGTTTGACGAAGGCCACGACTGGCCGGCGGCGCGCAAGACATGACGCCGACCCTGCCCGAACTGACCCGCGCCTTTGCCCGCATCGGTATCGTATCGTTCGGCGGCCCGGCGGCGCAAATCGCGCTGATGCACCGCGAGGTGGTGGATGAACGGCGATGGGTGGCGGAAAAAGACTATCTGTCCGCCCTGTCGTTCTGCATGCTGCTGCCCGGCCCCGAAGCCATGCAGCTGGCCACATGGATCGGCTGGCGGGTGCATGGCACGCTGGGTGGGCTGATCGCGGGTTTGCTCTTTGTGCTGCCGGGGGCGGTGGTCGTGCTGGCCCTGTCGATGATCTATGCGGCCTACGGCGATGTGCCGCTGGTGGGGGCGCTGTTTGTTGGCATTCAGGCCGCCGTGGTGGTGGTGGTGATCGAGGCGTTGCTGCGCGTGGCCCGGCGCGCGTTGAAGGGGCGCAGCCATTGGATCATTGCGGGGCTGGCCTTTCTTGGCCTTTTTGCCTTCAACCTTCCGTTCCCCATCATCATCGCTGCGGCGGCGATCTGGGGCTTTGCCGCTGTGCAGGACCGGCCCGCAGCCACCACTGACGCCCCCCCCGCGGCCCTGCGCCGATCCCTGACGGCCATCGTCGTCTGGGGGGTTGTCTGGCTGGTCCCCCTCGCCCTGCTGATCGGGCTTGAGGGCGGCCTGCTGGCCGATCTCGGTGTGTTTTTTTCCAAACTCGCCGTGCTGACCTTTGGCGGGGCCTATGCCGTACTCGCCTGGATGACGCAGGAGGTGGTGCAGGATCGTGCATGGCTGACCCTGCCAGAGATGATGTCGGGGCTGGGTCTTGCGGAAACCACCCCCGGCCCGCTGATCCTGGTGACCGAATTCGTGGGCTATGTCACCGCCTTCAAGGCCGGTGGCGTCTGGTTTGGCATCGCCGGGGCTGTGGTCACGCTGTGGATGACCTTCGCGCCGTGCTTTCTGTGGATCTTTGCCGGCGCACCCTGGATCACCCGGCTGACCGCAATGCCACGCCTGTCTGGTGCGCTTTCCGCGATCACTGCGGCCGTGGTGGGGGTGATTGCCAACCTGTCGCTGTGGTTTGCGGCACATGTGTTCTTCGGGCAGGTGGCCCGGATGCGCGCAGGCCCGATCAACATGATCCTGCCCGATCCGTCCACGCTCCACCTGTCGGCCGTCACCATCGCGGCGCTGGCCGGCTGGCTGCTGCTGATCCGGCACTGGAACCTGATCGTGGTGCTGGCGCTGTCTGCCGTCGCAGGCGGTCTTGCGCGACTGATCTGACCTGACCCCCTTTCCTTCGGAAACGCAGCCCCTTATGCTGGTGCTTATTGGCGAGGGATTTGGGCATGGCGCGGTCGATTGATTACGGCAACCTTATGCACCGCGCGATGCGTGGCCTGATCCAGACCGTGCTGTCGGATGTGGCTGAACATGGCCTGCCGGGCAATCACCACTTTTTCATCACCTTCGACACCAACCATCCTGATGTCGCCATCGCCGACTGGCTGCGCGCGCGCTATCCGGACGAGATGACCATCGTCGTACAGCACTGGTTTGAAAACCTGACCGTCACCGATGACGGCTTTACCATCACATTGAATTTCGGCAATGCACCCGAACCTTTGGTCGTGCCCTTTGATGCCGTGCGCACTTTCGTGGACCCGTCGGTCGAATTCGGCCTGCGGTTCGAGACGCATGATGACGATGACGACGACGACGACGATGGTGAAGACGCGGCACAGGATGACGACGTCACCGATGATCCGCGCCCCGAGGCCGAGATTGTCAGCCTCGACAAGTTCCGCAAATAGTCACCGCAGTGTCACGCATGTCTGCGAACGCGCGGGCAAAGCTCTGGAGCCGTCATGCCCTCTGACCTTGCCCTGTTCCTGCGCCAGCTTGCGCGCAACCCGCGCACGATTTCCGCGATGGCCCCATCCTCGCGGGGGCTGGCAGAGGCGATCACGGCCGGGATCGGCCCGCAAAGCGGGCACGTGGCCGAATTCGGACCCGGCACAGGCGTTTTCACCCGCGCCATCCTGAACCGCGGCGTGGCCCCCGCAAACCTTACCCTGTTCGAGTTGAATCCCGAATTCGCCGAAAGCCTGCGGGCGAAGTTTCCCGGCGTGCGGGTGGTCACGGGCGGTGCGCAGGTGATTGCCGATCACTGCGCCGATGTGGGCGCGATCGTATCAGGCCTGCCGCTGTTGTCGTTCCCGACCGACCTGACCCGTGCGATTTTCAGCGGGGCGTTGCGCGCGCTGCGGCCGGATGGGGTTTTTCACCAGTTCACCTACGGCCCCAGACATCCGCTGCCCGACGAGATCCGCGCCGAGATGGGCCTGACCGTCACCCCAGGCCGCCGCATCTGGCTGAACCTGCCCCCGGCGCGGGTCTATTCCTATCGGCGCGCCTGACGATCTGCGATCGGCATCCCAATTGATTTCCCGCTGACGCCCCCCTAAACCCTAGCGCGAACCGATGGAGGCTTTGATGACCGCAACCCGCACCGAAACCGACAGCTTTGGCCCGCTCGAGGTTCCCGCTGACAAATACTGGGGCGCGCAGACCCAGCGGTCGATCATCAACTTCCCCATCGGCTGGGAACGCCAGCCCATCGCCATCGTCCGCGCGCTTGGCGTCGTCAAGAAGGCCTGCGCGCAGGTGAACATCGCGCAGGGCGATATTCCGGTGGAATTGGGCAATGCGATCGCTGCGGCGGCTACCGAAGTGATCGACGGGCGGTTTGATGACAACTTTCCGCTGGTTGTCTGGCAGACCGGGTCGGGTACACAATCCAACATGAACGCGAATGAGGTCATCTCGAACCGCGCGATTGAAATGTTGGACGGCGTCATGGGGTCCAAAAAGCCTGTCCATCCGAATGATCACGTGAACATGGGGCAATCGTCGAACGACACCTTCCCCACCGCGATGCATGTGGCCATCGGCATGATGGCGCGTGATGTGCTGTTGCCGGGCCTGAAGAAGCTGCACGCCGCACTTGTCGACAAGTCGCTGGAATTCAGGGACATCATAAAGATCGGCCGCACCCACACACAAGACGCCACGCCCCTGACGCTGGGCCAGGAATTCTCGGGTTACGCGCATCAGGTCAGCCAGGGCATCCTGCGCATCCACAAGATTCTGCCGGAAATCTATGAACTGGCGCAGGGCGGCACCGCCGTCGGCACCGGGCTGAACACCCGCGTCGGCTGGGACCGCCGGGTGGCCCACCAGATCGCCGAAATCACCGCCCTGCCGTTCGTCACTGCGCCAAACAAGTTCGAGGCGCTCGCCGCCCATGACGCCATGGTGATGTTTTCGGGTGCCCTGAAAACTGTCGCGGTCAGCCTGTTCAAGATCGCCAACGACATGCGCCTTCTCGGCTCTGGCCCCCGCTCCGGCCTGGGCGAGCTGATCCTGCCGGAAAACGAACCCGGATCGTCGATCATGCCCGGCAAGGTCAACCCGACCCAGGCCGAGGCGCTGACCATGGTCTGCGTGCAGGTGATGGGCAATGATGCCGCCGTGGGCTTTGCCGGATCACAGGGGCATTTCGAACTGAACGTCTACAACCCCGTGATGTCGTACAACGTGCTGCAATCCATGCAGCTTTTGGGTGATGCCGCAGCGTCGTTCACCGATAACATGGTGGTGGGAACGCAGGCCAATATCGCGCGGATCAACACGCTGATGAAAGAATCGCTGATGCTGGTCACGGCGCTTGCCCCGACCATCGGCTATGACAACGCTACCAAGGTTGCCAAGACCGCCCACAAGAACGGGACCACCCTCAGGCAAGAGGCGATTGCCCTTGGCTTTGTCGACGGCGAAACCTTCGACCGCGTGGTACGCCCCGAAGACATGATCGGACCGAAGGGGTGAGTGTCATCAACCTGAACAAGTTGCGCAAGGCCAAGGCCCGCACGAAAGACCGGGCCGAGGCTGATGCAAACGCCATCCGGTTCGGACGCAGCAAAGCCGAAAAGCAGCTGGTACAGGCCAATGCCGAAAAGACCGCGCGCGATCTGGACGGCGCGAAACGCGACCCGGACTAACTGCACTTGGCCACCAGGCAGCAGGGTGGCATACAGGGGAGCCTGCCACCGGAAGACCCGCCCGCACCGAATTACCCCTTACCGCCGGATTGCGCAGATATTTGCGGCCCGCATTGCCGTGGAAGGTGGGATGTTGAGACGCAAGATGACCGACGGGAAACGGCTGATCGGGCGGGACGGCCTGCTGCACGACGTCGATCGCAGGGGCTTTCATGTGATCAAGACCGCGGGGCAATTCATCGTCTTTTGCAATCAGGACCCGATCTTTGCCTTGCGTTGACACCAAATTTCTTTGAAGAAATCTGCAAATTCGTTGCAACGGGTTTGTATCAGCCAGGCAATCATCATGACCATGCGCCCCACCAAACGCTCGCTCACCCTGCACGGGCACCGCACGTCCGTGTCGCTGGAAGATCCGTTCTGGCAGGCATTTCGTCGGATGGCCGAAGCCCGCGCCATGCCGCTGAATGTCCTGGCGGCCCGGATCGACGATGCCCGCAGCCCGGATACCGGTCTTGCGACCGCGATCCGGCTGGCCGTGCTGGAAGAACTGGAGGGTCGGCTAAAGTTGCATCCGGGAAAAGGCGATCCGGTTTCCGACTGAAATCCGCGCAGGTTGAAAATAGTTCAGGTTCGGCATTGCCATGAAGCGTTGAACGGCGCTTCAATCAGCATTTTGTTCAGGACGTGTAAAGTGCGGCGCGCACTTGCCGGGTCTGGACCCGCTGCTGCATCTCGACCCGCGTCAGGTCAGCGTCTGCAACGACTGCGGGCTTTTTCATCGGCCGCAGTTCGGTCTGGAACAGCTGCAGCAGTTCTTCCCGCGACACGCGCGCGGCTTTCCCCATCGTCGCAGCCTCGACACCCTTGATCCACCATGACGGAACGGCGATGCGGATCGGGGCACGGCCTTCAAAAAAACGGCCGTAGGACCAACTCGTAAAACTACCCAACACTCGTGCCATATCTGATCCCCCAGTTTTCCGTCATCACACCGGCTGGCAGGCACAGTGCAATGAGATACAGATTAGGCCAAATTACGCCTATTCAGAAGGGGAAATCGCGCAGAAACTCGCCACAAACACAACTCACGATTCTATTACAGGTTGATTTCATGATTTTGTTTTCCCGTGAAACGGAAGTGATGATTCGGACTTTTTTAAAGCTAAATTGCTGCAAAATATGTATTTATTACCGTTTTTACGGAAACACCCGGTGTCAAAGCCTGCCCCCCGGCGCTGAAGCGCGGGATTCATACAAATTTTTGACGTGGCGTCACTTACACAGGTTAGGCAGATTTTTGCGCTGATCCGGGCCAAAAGCGGGCCGTTTTCGACAAATCCGGTGACTGGGCGACAGCACAGCGAATCGCATCAGTTTCGTGGTGAAACCTGCAGGAAAATGCCATCTTTCGCCCGGACGGTCAGATGAGCAACCGGCACGGGATCGCGCCCCGCCACCCGTTCAAACCGGAACGCGCGTGTCAGCAACGCCAGCAGCACCACGCCTTCGATCATGCCAAACCCGGCCCCCGGACACACGCGCGCGCCTGCCGAGAACGGCATGTAACCAGCGCGTGCGGCCTGACGGCCTGCCTCAGTCTGCCAACGTTCGGGGTCAAACCCATCCGGATTGGCCCAGATCCGTTCGTGCCGGTGCAGGTGCCACGGCGACAGCACGATCTGCGCGCCGGCGGCCACCGCACGCCCCCGCAGATCTTCGGGGTGTCGGTTTTCGCGCACCATCATTGGCACGGGCGGATACAGGCGCAACACCTCGCGGAACACGTCGCGGGTGAATTTCAACCGGCTGACCACCCCGAACTCCGGCGTATCTCCCAAAGCCGCCGCCTCGGCCGCCACCCGGTCCTGTGCATCAGGGAACATCGCCAGCAGATACAGCGCCCAGGCCAGCGCCGATGCCGATGTTTCATGCCCCGCCAGAAAGAAGATCGCCACCTGATCGACCATCTCTGCAGTTTCAAACCGCTGGGCTGTCACCGGGTCCGCCGTCACCATGATCTTGGTCGCCAGATCATCGGGCGCGGTGCCCGCGGCAATCGCTGCCGCGCGGGTTTCCGTCAACCGCGCGATCAGCCCGCGGATCACCGCCGCCGACCGCCTGGTCGCGCGCCGGTGCAGGCGCGGAAACCAGCGCGGCAATGGCAGGAAGGCCGCAAGGTTCAGGATCGGCTGGCTGCGCTGATAGGTGCGGAACTCGGAAAAGACCTGCGAAGCAATCTCATGCTCTATGGGTATCGAAAACAGCGTGCGAAAGATCACATCCGCGGCCGCATGGCTCGTCTGCTGTTCCACCTCGACCGTGCCTTGCGGCATCCGCGCCGCCGCCGCCAGCCCCGCCGCCCAGATCGCCGGAAACGTATCGCGCAGACGCCCGCCTTCAAACGCGGGGTCGATGATGCGGCGCTGGCGTTTCCACACCTCGCCGTTCGTCACAAAGACCGAATTGCCCAGCAGTGGGTCCAGCCCCGCACGGATGCGGTCGGATTTCGGAAAATCGTCGGGGCGTTCGCACAAGACCCGGTCGATCAGCTTGGGATCGTTGCACAGATAACTGCGAAAGAACGGTGTGCGGAATTCGGCCATCCAGGCACGATAAAGGCGCGCAGGCTGTGCCGACAGGATATCGGCGCGGAACAGCCTGACATAGCGCCACAGCGAGACGCGATCAGCGCGCGGGGTCGGTTTCGGCGGGTTCATGCGGCCATCCCGCGATACCCCGAAAGCGGCGTCTCGATCCGGCTGGCCGAAGGCTTGCGTCCCCGGTAGCGGGCCGCCAGAGTCTGCGCCCCGGCAGTGATGCGGAAATAGTCATAGTCACCGGGCCGGTCAAAGGCGCACATGTACTGAAAATGCAGCCGGAAGAACCGCCAGCGCAGCGCTTTCCACCGTGCCGCCGACAGCGTTTGGGTGAACGCAGCCGAGATGACCAGCGGCCAGCGTTTGCCAGGTGGGGCGACCCCCGTCACCGCCACGGGATCGCAGAGCGCAAAGGCACAGCCATCGCCGGGGGCCGTCACATCCACCCATGTCAGCGTATCCTGCGCCGACAGGTAATGCAGATCGGCGCGCAGACGGCCGGCCTTCGGCAGAAACGACACCATCGGCACCACATGGCCCAGCGTCAGCAGTGCCAGCGCGGGGCGCCGCGCGGGCAACCCATTGCGGATCATGTCGGCCAGAACCGACACCGCCAGTTGTGCGCCCGATGAATGACCCACCACCAGCACCTCGTCGTGATCGCCGTCCATGGCGGCGCGGATGGCGGCGCGGAACGCCTCCATCCGCAGTTCCAGCGCGGCCGGGTTGGCCCCGCCGGCCTGCGCGGAATAGGCATAGTCATGCATCAGGTAATAGGCGAATATCTTGTAGTCATAGCGCCGGAACAGCCGCAGGATCAGCATCGCCAGACCACCCGCGACAGCCAGCCCCGGCAGCCAATGACCATAGCCCGCGATGATGGTGCCGGACCCCCAGCCGATCCCGATCGCAAGCCCCAGCTGCGCCAGCAGAAAGATGATCGGATAAAGCGCCGCGATCATCGGCCCCTTGCGCAGCCGCATCAGCCGGAACAACGCACCCGATCCGATATAGGCCCAGGCCGTGCGGATCAGTTGCAGATACGTGCCCGCGATCCCCGCATTCATCGATGTGCGCACCAGATCAGACCACATCAGCACCGCGACATCCGTCTGGGCCTGCCGCCCATCCATGGTTCCCGTGACCTGCCAGCCGTAGGCAGCATCCGCCTTTGCCGGCTTCAGCACCAGATCATAGCCGGAAATCGCCGCCTGTGCTGCGCCCTCTGTGCGGTATAGTTCGCGGTAACGGCGGGCATGAAACGGATCATAGCCCGGAATATAGAATACCCGCCGCCGAAACGCGGGGGCAGCCGGGGGGTTTGCAAGGTCGGTCATCTCCATGCCGCACATCTTGCACGGCATTCTGGCAGAAGTAAGCGCCGCCCGATGGGATTATCCGAACAGCGGCACACCAAGCGTGGTAAACACCTCAAGCAGCCACCAGGTGAAATTCGTAAACGCCCCGGTCACAAGTGCCAGCCCCACGATCAGCAGCAAGGCCCCCATGACGCGCTCGATCATCCTCATGTGTGGCTTTAACCGCGCCATGAGACCGATTGATCTTTCGACAAAAATCGCAGCCAGCAGGAATGGCAGACCAAGGCCGACCGCGTAAACACCAAGCAGGACGGTGCCTTTGGCAATACTGGTTTCCTGTGCGGCGAGCGACAGGATTGCCCCCAGTTGCGGGCCGATGCAGGGCGTCCAGCCAAAGGCGAATGCCAGCCCCAGCACATAAGCACCAAACGCCGATCCGCCCCGGTCACCCGCATCAAGCCGGGCTTCGCGGTCCAGCAGCGGAATGCGGAACACCCCCAGAAAATGCAGCCCGAACACAATGACGACAACGCCCGAGATTTGCGCAAAAATCTCTTGATTTTGCAGGAAAAACGCACCGAATGCCGACGCGGTGAAACCCAGCAGCAGGAACACCGTGGACAGGCCCATCACAAAGAACAGCGCGGGCACGATCACCTTTCGCCGCGCCACAGCATCCCCCCGCATCTCGCCCATGCTGATGCCGCCCATATAGGCCAGATACGGTGGCACAATGGGCAGAACGCAGGGACTGAGGAACGACAGAACGCCCGCCAGCAGCGCGACAAACATTGCGGGCACTAGCCCCGCATCCATGACTTCGATCCCGAACATCGGCCAGTCATAACCTAGCGCGGCATCCGCGTCACGTTTCAGCGCGTCACATTTGCGTTGCACTTTGGGGCTGGCGTCTTTTGCTTGCGGCGCGGATATTTGGGCAAAGATGAAAGACGGTGCCGTGCATTGGGATGTCGAGGTGGATTGCGTCGGGCTGCTGTGCCCCCTGCCCGTGCTGCGCGCGCGCAAAACGCTGGCGGCGATGACCCCCGGTCAGGTGCTGCGCCTGACGGCCAGCGATCCGATGGCCGCAATAGATGTGCCGCATTTCTGCGGGCAGGCGGGGCATGACGTGCTGACGTCAGATGCCGTCGGTGCAATCACGACCTTTCTGATCCGCAGGGGCAACAAACCACTTTGATTTTTTCGTTGCCCGAATACTCATCTGATACACACCGGCCACCGCAACGATAAAGGGCGTCAGGTTTCCCCGACGCCCCTGCGATTCAGCGGCCGAGCGACCACCAGCCCTTGCGCTTTGTCTTTGCCGGGCCGTCTTCGACCACCGCATCCTCTGCAAGGTCTTGCGGATCAGGGATCAGGCCATCGGCGGCAGCCGCCACCGGGGCCGCGCCGGGATCGACGACTAGGGCCGGGGCGTCATCCGGCTTTGGCTTTCGCGCCCGTGTGCGCGGCTTTTTCACAGGCTCTGCGTCCGCAGGGGCCGCGGCAACAGCCGCCACTTCCACCGGAGCCTCTGCCACCACCGCTTCTTCAACAACAGGGGCGGCTGCCTCTGGCTCTTTCGGTTTGCGTGACCGCGTGCGCGTGCGCTTCTTTGGTCCGTCTTCGGCAACAGCGGCCACTGCGGCGGTCACCACAACGGCGGCGCCGTCGTCCTCGTCACCGTCATCCGCGCCATCATCGCCCGCCTGATCGCCGCCTTCGGTCTGGCCCGCCTCGCTGGCACCGGTGCCGCGACGCCGACGGCGCCGACGGCGCTTTTTCTTGCCGCCTTCACCCGGACCGTCGCCCTCGGCGCGATCCACACGTTCGGCGCGCTCCACCCGGACGGGGGTATCTTCGACCTCGTCCTCGTCATCCTCGGGGATTTCGGGATCGATGATGTCATCATCCTCGGCCACCGGCGCCCCCATCAGGGCCGCGTTGCCCGAAATCACCGATGACGGCTCCGGGATCACCCGCGTCGCCGTCTTCAGCTTGTCCATGACATAGTCGGGGCTGA
>JAYSSN010000206.1:0-3955 GCA_043720555.1 Rhodobacterales bacterium
AGGTCACCGGGGTTTCCGGTGATGTCCACCCCCAGATCCGTCGAAGTCACGTTGCGCCACAGCAAGGTTCCGTCCTGAAAGTGAAAGCCCTGATAGTTGCCATAGCTACCTTCCAGATATTGCAGCAAGATCGCCTCATCGCCCGCGATGTCTGGCAGCATGTCAGCCACCACCATCACGCAGCCCCTCGCCCCGTTCGGCATGGTGCGCCGACAACTCGCCAGCCATGTCGCCAGATCGTAATCGGCTTGCGCCGCAAGAATGGCGTCGCGCAGCGCAGTGGCCGTCGCCGTGGCCGGTTGCAGCGGCATCTCGGCCTTCAGCGCCGCCAGCATATCGGCGCGCACCTGTTCGATCTGCACCGCAGTGCCATCCTGTGACAGCAGTTCGGCCAAGCCCTCATGGCCCGGCTCGCCCGCTTTGGCCTGCATGGCGGCCAGAAGGTCGGCCCCCGGCTTGCCCCAACGGCGATAGTCCCAGGGCGTGATCTGCGCCACCGTCAGCGTGCCGGCAGCAAAGCGCGCCGTCTGACTGTTTGCCGACATCCGTTCGGCATTCAGCGCTGGCGTCAGCCACAGTGCCGCCACCAGCGCGGTCAGGCCGGCCATGCCGATGTTCACCTGCCGCACCCGGCCCATCCAGCCCTGCCCGCGCAACGCCGCCCCCGCATAGCCCAACGCGTAAATCAGGCCGATGCCCGCGGTCAGCGCTGCAAACAGCCGTGCAGGTGTCCAGCCATATTGGCCGACCCGCAGCCACACCGCATACACCGCCAGCGCCGCCGGGATCAGCAGGATCACCGCCAGCGCCCGCGTGGCATGCGCCAGCCAGACGCTGCCCGTCGCTTCGGCATCAACCCTGTCGATGGTCACCGAGACCAGCGTCACCCCTGCGCCCACCATGGCAAGCATCGTGGCCCCGGCTGACAGGGTGTCGAATACCGCCGACAGGCCCTGCACCGGCAGTGCCACAATGAATACCACCGTCACCACCAGCACCACCGGCACCAGCAGCCGCAACAACCGCAGGATCAGATGAGCCGAGACGTAGGCGCGCAGTTCATGCGCCACCGCCAGACCAAGGCCATATGAGATGCCGGTGATGAGCCACGGCGCCAGTGCCTGCTCCAGCAGATCGCTGATCACCGTCAGCCCGACAATCAGCAACAGCTGATCCGACAGAAAGATCACCCCCCACACGATGCCCGTAAACACCATCGCGGCCACAGTGCGCACAAGGATGCCCCAGGCGGCATCGAACAGCACCGGATAATTCCGCCAACCCGCGCCGTCGCGGGCAATCAGGAACGGCAGCGCGATGATGCAGATCGCAAGCGCCGCCGCGACATGGAAGGGGCCGTTGGCCAGTTCATCGACCCTCGCAAACCGCAGCCCGGCCAGCGACACAAGCCCCGCCACCATGACCCCCAGCTCAGCGGCACCAAACGCTGCCCGCCGCAGGCCGAGCGGTCCGGCCAGCGACAGAAGCGCTGTAACGAACACGGTGGCAAAGACCACCAGCGCCAGCGCGGCGCGGTCGGGCAGCGCGTCGGCGTCCAGCAATTCGAACAGCAGATATAGACAAATTCCCGACAGCGCCCCCAGCCCCGCCATCATCACGCGCTGGCGCACATCCGTGTCCATAAGCTGCTCCATGCTCGAAAATATCCGGCGTCAGCCTACAGATATGCCGATATGCGTCCAGTGGGCAAAGCCTGGCTGCGATACGGGCACGACGGGCCGGGGTAGCACCGCGTGAAACCAGCGCCGCGTGGCGCAGTCTGAAGTGACGTCATGCGGACGCGCCTGCCGCTTGGGATGCAGGGTTTCAGGGCCGGATCCGGACGCAAAGCGCGGATCGAAAGATCAGGGTTCACAGTGACAGGGCGGTGCGGCTGATGATGCAAGCCGCGTCAGTCCTTGCCGGATCATGCGTCTGGACCCTGTATTTCTCCTCGAACGACATCCTGAGGTTAGCAGGAGGCAGCAGATGAGCCACGAGCCGACGCGCGTCATCGCGGGATGCCTTTGCGGTCGTGTCCGGTACGAGGCCGAAATCTGTCTTCAGAACGGCTACTTCTGCCATCGCACGATCTGCCTTGCACCTGCACTGTGTATAACTCGACAGATCCCTGGTTCCAAATCTCTGGACCCGGAAGTTGACCGCTGTGAACTTCCGGCCAAAATTCAGAAATCCGTGGGTGCCCCGCCCTCTTGCTTGCGCTTGGCCACAAAGCGGCGCAGGTCTTCTCGGTGGTTGCCGTTCATTTCGGGGGGTTCGAATTCCGCGATGATCTGCTTGTAAATCCGGTGCGCCCGCTCCTGCGTCCACATCGCGCCATCCTGCTGCCAGGCCTCGTAATTCCGCCAGTCGCTGACGAAAGGCGCATAGAACGCCGTGGCATAGCGGTCCTGCGTGTGCTGCACGCCGAAGTAATGCCCGCCCGCGCCGACTTCCTTGATCGCGTCGAATGCCAGATCGTCGTCCGTGGTGGCGTACGTCGCCTCCTCGAAGTACCGCTGGATCATTTGCAGCACTTCGCAGTCCATCACGAACTTCTCCGGTGACGCGATCAGCCCCCCCTCCAGCCAGCCCGCGGCGTGGTAGACCATGTTGGTCCCCGACTGCACCGCCGCCCAGAGCGAATTGCACGTCTCCCACATCGCCTGGCCGTCCGGCACGTTGGCCGCACACACCCCTGATGAGCGCAACGGCACCTTGTAAAAGCGCACCAGCTGCCCCGTCATCTGCGTCGCCCGCATGTATTCCGGCGTCCCGAACGCCGGGGCGCCCGATTTCATGTCCACGTTGCTGGTGAACGTGCCAATCGCAACCGGGCAACCGGGGTTGATGTATTGCAGCAGCGCAATCGCCGCCAGCGCCTCGGCCAGCGACAGCGCCACGGCCCCCGCCATCGTCACCGGTGCCATCGCCCCCGCCAGCGTAAACGGCGTCACCACCACGGGCTGCCCCCGCCGTGCCAGCCGCATCGCGCCGTCCAGCATCGGGTAGTCATGCTTCAACGGGCTGACCGAGTTGATGTTGGTGTACATCCGTGGTGAGGCATCGAACTCCGCATGGCTCAGACCTGCCGCCAGACGCGCCATCTCCATCACATCCTCGACCCGCTCGGCCCCCAGCGAATAGGCATGCACCACTTTGTCGGTCAACGTCAGCTTTTCATACAGGCAGTCCAGATGCCGCACTGAGGGGTGAATATCAATCGGCTCCACCGGATAGCCACCCGCGATGTGGATGCAGTTGAAGTACTGCGTCAGCTTCATGAATTCCTTGAACGTCTCGAAATCACCGGACCGCTTGCCCCGTGCCATATCCCACGAATTCGGCGGGCTGGACACGTTGACGAACGCCATATGGCGCCCGCCCATGATGATCTGGCGCTCCGGGTTGCGCGGGGTGATGGGAAAGCTGGCCGGCGCATGCGCCAGCATTTCCATTACGAAATCCTCGTCCATGCGGACGTTGGTATCGTTGACGATGCAGCCCGCCTTTTTCAGGATGGCAACCGCATCGGGGTTCAGAAATTCGATTCCGATCTCACGCAATATACGCATCGCCGCCTTGTGCACGCGCTGCACGCCATCAGCGTCCAAGGGCTCGACCGGTCGATCCGGGTTCACCGGCAGCCGCCACGGCATCTGGTCAATGACCGCGGTTCCCGCCCGTGCCTGATTGCCGGCCCGCCCCCCGGCGCGGCGTCGGCGTCCCGGTTCTTCGGTCATGACGGATGCTCTCCTTGTGCTATGCGGGGCGTGCCCCGGCTGGCTAGCACCATGACCGAAGAGTGACGGGGAAGGACACTTCAGGGGCGACGTGATCGGGTCGTTTTTGGGTGGACAGCAGGCGCAGGGGTCGACCCAGGATGCACCTGACATCGCCGGATGGCGGGTTCCGCGCCGTTGGCGCGGGGTTCGCCCATCACGCGACGGCAACC
>JAYSSN010000207.1:0-1646 GCA_043720555.1 Rhodobacterales bacterium
GGGCGTGACCTGCAGGATGACCGCATACGGAATGAACACCAGTTCCACAAACCGGCTTTGGTCAAACAGGATCGCCAGCACGACGCCCCCGACAATGGCGATGGCCAGCGCGATCATCGTGATCCGCAAGGTGACCAGCAGGGATTTCCCCAGCAACGCGCGGTCTTCCAGCATCTGCGCCCACACCGTGCCGGGGCGCGGGAAAATGCGCTCGCGTACGTCGCTGCTGGCGGAAAACATGTCCCAGGCAATCACCGTCAGGATCACCACGATCAGTGGCAGCACCCAGCGCGCCACACTTTCGATCCGTCTGGCGCGGGCGCGGCGGGACTCGTCGGCGTCATAGGTGGCATCGGTTGCGTGTGTACGGGTGACGGTCATGCATGCTCTCCCATCGCGGTCAGCAGGGCATACGAGACGACGTGCGTGTGGGCAGCATATGCGGGCGAGGTGCGGAATGCCATGTCACGGGGATAGGGTGCGCTGATCTGCAACTCTTGCACCACGCGGCCCGGGCGGGCGGCCATCACGACGATGCGATCCGACAGGAACACGCTTTCAAAGACCGAATGGGTGACGAAAATCACCGTGCAGCCAATTTTGGATTTCAGCGCCAGCAAGTCATTGTTCAACTTCTGCCGGGTGATTTCATCCAGGGCGGCAAAGGGTTCATCCATCAGGATCAGCCGCGGGTTGGTGACCAGCGCCCGCGCGATGCTGACCCGCATCTTCATGCCGCCCGACAACTCGCGCGGATAGGCATCGTGGAACTTGTCCAGCCCCACCAGTTCCAACGCCGTGGCAATCTGGTCGCGCACCGATGCAAAGGATTGCCCACGCAGCCGGAACGGCAGCCACACGTTCCGGGCGACGGTGGCCCATGGCATCAGGGTTGGTTCCTGAAACACCACGCCGATATCGCCCCGCCCGTGCCGGCCCGCCCAGGTGATGCGCCCCGCGGTCGGCATCATCAGCCCGGCGATCAGGCGCAGTGCCGTGGACTTTCCGCAGCCGGACGGGCCCAGCAGCGACAGGAAATCACCCTCGTTCACCGTCAGGTTCATGCCATTCAGCGCCGTCACGCTGCCGTTGAAGACTTTGGCGATAGCCGCCATCTCCAGCAGCCTGGGGCGCTGGCCAAGAGGCATGATCGGGCGGCTTAGAATATCGGTCATGGTGCATCCGAACGATGGCAGGAGGCGTTGCGTGGCGCCCCCGCCCGGTGGGTCGCAGATCGAAACCGCCTTACGGCGCGGGCTTCAGATCAAGGCCCACCCCCTGATTGACGAACTGAGTTGTGTAGGACGCCTTCCAGTCGAGATCCGCCACCACCACTCCCGCCGCGACCATCTTGTTAAAGAAGTCCTCCATCTTGGCATCGGTCACCGCACCGATCCCCAGCGTTTCGGTGTCGCCCGAATCGACGATGCCGTTCGCCTTCATCGCCTCGATGCCATAGGCAATCGCCTCATCCGTCATTTCGGGGTTGTCGGTCTGAATCATGGCGTTGGCGGCCGTGTTGTCATTGTAGATGTAGTTCGTCCAGCCGATGATGGAGCCGTCCACAAAACACTTCACCACCTCGGGACGGTTGGCGATGGTTTCGGCCATCGTCTCGATGGTGGTGGAATAGGCGGTGTAACCCG
>JAYSSN010000208.1:0-10510 GCA_043720555.1 Rhodobacterales bacterium
GCGTCGGGGGTGATGACGACGGTGGGGGGATTGGGGCACGCACTGCCGTATCTGATCCCGGATTTCTGGACGGCGACGATCACGGCGATGGTGGTGGTGTTCGTGGAGCTGTGGGCAATTGCCTGGATCCAGAACCGCTATATGCAGACCCCGTTCCTGCGGGCGGCATTTCAGGTGGTGGTGGGGGGCGCGCTGGTGTTTGCGGCAGGGGTGCTGATTGGGGCAGGGTAGGACGTTGGCAACTGGCGATTTTCGCGATGATTCTTATTACAAGTCTGATGTGAGATATCTCAGAAAGCTACGCTCGTGGCGTTGAACGCCCGATGCGCCGCAATTCCGGGGCCGCGCGTTGCTTTGGTGGCTTTTGCAGGCTGCCGCCTTAGGTCTGATGCGCGGCCCATGTGCGGCGGATATAATCGGCTGTCATCAGATCGAGATGCGCGCCGCCGCCGTTCTTGGCGATGGTGATGTCATCATCCGATGCGCGTACAAACAGCGCCCGTTCATCGTAGAAATCGGCGATGATATCGGACTCGGTGATCGTGCCGTTCTTCAAGGGATCCATCAGCTCGCCGATGTGGTGCAGCGTTGTCGCGCGGGAGTCGACGAATATGCGGGCGCGGGACATGGCGGTGTCGTCCACCTCGCGCATGCCGGGGCTGTAAGCGCCGATCAGATCGAGATGTTGGCCCGGTTGCAGCCAGTCGCCCCTGATGACGGGTTCGGTGGCCATCGTGGCGGTGCAGATGATGTCGGCTTGCGCCACCGCAGCCTGCAGATCGTCTGCCACAGGCAGACCCATCTTCGCGGCGGTATCCCTATTCCGGCTCCATACCGTGAAGGTGGCGCCGGGAAAGGCGCTGGCATAGGCCTGCACCATCGCCCGCGCGACGTTGCCCGCCCCCACCAGCAGGATGCGCCGGGCATCCTTGCGCGCCAGCCGTTTGGCGGACAACAGGCTGTCGCCCGCCGTCTTCCATTTGGTGACCAGATGGAAATCGACGATCGTGGTCAGTTCCCCCGTGATGTCATCATACAGCGTTACTGCACCGTTGATGGTGGGCCTGGCCGGTGCATTTCCCGGAAACACTGTGGCGACCTTGACCAGCTGACCCAGACCATTGATCCATGCGGTTCGGTTCAGCAGGGCGTTCGGGCCGTTCTTCAGCAACACATCCCTGATGTCGGCACGCGGCAGGCGGTGACCTGCTGCAATGGCAGCTGTCAGGCCGGCCCATGTCAGATACGCCTCGGCCTCTGGTCCGATGATGGTGGTCACAATCCCGCCTCCTGTGTCGTCAGCAACCCTTCGTCCACCAGCCGCTGTGCCCAACCCGCCGGGCCGTCGAATTGGTGTGTGCGCCAACCGCGGGCGGCCGCGACTGCGATGTTATCGCCCCGGTCATCGACGAACAGTAATCCCCCCGGCGCAATGCCGCAATCATCCTCGACCATCTGGTAGATGCGCGGGTCGGGTTTGGTGACACCCATGTGACCAGAGACATACGGGCGGTCGAATTCGTGCAGCACGTCATATTGGGTCTGCGCGAATGCAAAGGAATGAATGCCGAAATTGGACAGCGCAAAGACCGGTATGCCTTTGGCGCGCAGTGTCCGCAGCAGGGTGATGGACCACTCGATCCGGGGAGAGGCCATGTCGATCCAGTGGTCGTACCACCAGCGGATTTCGGTTTCCCACGCGGAATGGCGGGCGGCCCAGTCATAGATCGTTTCGCGGAACAGGCCGCCTGCGTCGATCACGTCGTTCATCGCGTGCAGATCAACGGTGGCAAACAGGCGTTCACGGGCGTCCACGCCGATGCGGGCATCGTAATACCGTTCGGGGTTCCATTCGATCAGGACATTGCCGATGTCGTAGATGACTGCCTGTGGTTTCATCGCGTCCTCGTTTCCCGCCAGAGCGTATAAAGCCCGGCCCCCACGATCAGGGCAATCCCTGTCCAGGCGTAAGTGTCGGGGACGGTGTTAAAGATGACCACCCCCCAGATCACGGCCAGCGGCACGGCAATGTATTCAAACGGCGCAATCAGCGCCGCCTCGCCCATACGGTAGGCTTGCCCTACCAGCAGGCCGCCGATGGTAACCGACAAACTGGTGGCCAGAAACGCAGGCCAGTCGGCCAGGGGGGGCCAGATCCAGCTGCGGAACAGGAAGGCGACAGACGGGTCCGCCGATCCGGCCAGATGGCCATCACCGACAGCCAGTCCCATGCCGCCACTGATCAGGACAAAGGCGATCTGGACATAAAAGTTCAGCGCAAAGGCGCTTTCACTGCCCCGCATGTGCCGGGTCATCAGATTGGTCGCCGCATAGCCAAGCGCCGAGATCAGGACAAGGATGGCGGCGGGTTGAAACACGCCTGTACCGGGGCGGAACATGATGATGACGCCCAGCATGCCCACGGCCACGGCCGCCCAGCGCCGGGGGCCGACTTTTTCGCCAAGCACCAGCACCGACAGGACGGTCACCAGCAGGGGGCTGACAAAGGCGATGGCCACCGCATCGGCAAGGGGCATCGCGGCAAGCGCAACAAAGTAGGTGACGTTCGAGACCATCACAAAACTGACACGCAGCAGGTGGCCGCGCGGGCGGGTGGTGATGAGGCTGCGGTACGATGTGCGCGTCGCGGCCATCAGCGCGAACAGAACGATCAGCCCCACGACAGAGCGCACGAGGATCACCTGATGCAGTGCATAGGTGCCCGACAGGGACTTGATGGCGACATCGTTGATCGACAGTGTGGCCGATCCGGCCACCGCGCAAAGCATTGCGACGAGGGCGGGGCGCGTGGCGGAAAGTGTGGTCATGCAGGTATCAAGGCACGGAGCGGACGGAAGTCTGTTCTGGCTGCGACATCATCTTGCGGCTGCCCGCAACAGCCGGTCAAGCGCATCCAGAAACCGCGAGCGGTCGGCCTGCGAAAATGGCCTGCCCCCACCCTGGCGAAAGGGATCGGCGCTGCGCAGATCGGCCATCAGGTCGCGCGTGGCAAGGACCATGCCAATGTTGGCCGGGGTCAGTTCTTCGCCATTGTGCTTCAGCACGCGGGCACCTGCGGCCACGCATCTGGCGGCCAGCGGGATGTCGCCAGTGACCACAACATCGCCTTGTGCGGCGTGGTCTGCGATCCACTTGTCGGCCTCGTCCGGGCCGTGTGCCACAAAGACGCTGTCCACCAGCGGGTTTTGCGAGGGCCGGATGCCACCGTTCGAGACCAGCACCATGCGGGTTTGAAGGCGGGTGGCGACTCGCTCGGCCTCGGCCTTCACGGGGCAGGCGTCGGCGTCGATATACAGCGTCACGGCCCCACCCATGCGATGACGGCGGTGACGGTCAGGACGCTGAACGCGGTGGACATCAGGATGGCCGATGATACGCGCTGGGGGGCGACGCCGTAGTGGGATGCAAGGATGAAGACATTGCCAGCCACGGGCAGGGCGGAAGCCGCGATCATCACGCTGGCGGCAAAGGGTTCGACCGGGAACAGGATCAGGGCGGCGATCGCCGTGGCGCCGGGGTGCAGGACCAGCTTGGCGAAGGCCAGCCACCCGGCGACGGCGAGACGTTCGGCATTGCGCCCGGCAAGCGAAGCCCCGATCGCAAACAGCGCACCGGGGGTGGCGGCGGCCCCAAGGGTGGTGAGGTATTCGTTGACCGGGGCGGGCACCGTCAGGCCGGTGGCTCCCCAGATCAGGCCAAGGCTGATCGACACGATCATCGGATTTTTCAGCAGACCAACGCCGAGGATGCGGATGACGTCAAAAGACAGTGATCCCTCGCGGCGGGCGGTGATGATCAGGGTGATCAGCGATGAAAACACGATCAGGTCAATTGCGAGCACCAGCAGGATCGGGCCGGCGGCGGCCTGACCCAGCAGCAGCACGAGCATGGGCACGCCGAGAAAACCGACGTTACCGATGACGGCGCACTGCGCCTCGACCGCCGCTTCCTCGACGCTGGTCTTGCGCAGGCGGGCGATGGTGAACGCAAGGGCGTAGACGGTAAGCGACGCTGCAAGGTAGGCCGCGACGAAGTTCCAGTCGAACACCGCCCCGAGCGACAGGTTGGCGGCAAAGCCGAACAGCATGGCGGACAGGGCGAAGTAGAACACAAATTTGGTAAGGTAGGCCGTCGCATCGGGCGTAAAGAACCGCTGGCGGCCAGCAAGATAGCCCGTGGCGATCAGGGCAAAGAACGGCAGCGTCTTGAGGAGGATGGGGAGCATGGATTGGTTTTGGGGGAAAACACCGGGGGGGGAAAGGGGAAATGTGGCGGTCTGGGGCCAGGAGCCGGTATTTGGGCGCAAGACATTTGTCCGGCCGACTGCAGCAGCGGGGGTGTCCGTCCACCATAGGGAAGGGTCTGCATTCCGCTTAACGCCGACTCCATTTTTTCCGTCCTGCACCGCTGACCGGGCTAACGGCGCGGCGCAGGTGCGAACTTGCGATCAGCCTGGATTGCGTGCGGATATCACCCACGAAGAGGTGGGTGCCCAGATGCCGGTCTCGTCGCGCTCCTGGCTTTCGAAGAAGGTCCGCATCTCGCGCTCGATCTCTGGACGTTTGGCCTCGGCCAGTGCCTCACCGGCCTCGCGGAACACCTCGCCGCCCGGACCGATGGCCAACGCGAATGCGATGCATTCTTCCGGCGTCCTGCCGACCATGATCTTTTCGTCCACACGGGTGAACGTGACGTCCGCGAAACCCGCGCTTTTCATCATTATGCCTGCCATCTCTTGATTGCCCATCGAGAACGGGCCGGGCCCACAGGTATCGGCGTCTTCGCCCGGAGGCGGTAGATGCCGGAGGGTGATGTCCTTGGCTTCCTGCCATGCCGGATTGTCTTCGCGCCGACGCCAGACGATATGGGTAATCTGCCCTCCCGGCTTGAGCGCCTTGCGCATCCGTCGCAAGGCAGCGACAGGGTTTGTGAAGAACATCGTGCCAAACCGCGCCACCACATAGTCGAACTCATTCTCGGGAAGTGCTACTTCGGCATCGCCGCGCGAGAACTGGACGTTCGACAGTCCTTTTGCGGTAGCGTCCTTTCTGGCCTCTTGCAGGAAGGCTTCGACACAATCAATGCCGACGACGCGCCCATCGGGTCCGACTACCTCTGCCACCTGAAGCGACATGTCTCCCCAGCCGCAGCCGACATCCAGCACGGACATTCCCTTTTTGATTGGCAACGTCGGCAACACGGCTGCGGAGTGCCGCGACAGGCCGCCCTGGAGGATATGGCGGTACTTTGTGAACTTTGGCTCAAGAACGGAGTTCCAGAATTTTACGAACTCTGTGTCTGCGGATTTGTCGATCTCCATGGCTGCCTCCCGGACATTTTGCATGCAAGCCTAACATGGACCAGCCTTCTTACCAAATTAAGAAACCCGAAAAGACCGTCCACATCGATCTCTGTCATGCGGCCTGAACCATGCATCGCAATTCGTCGCACCAGAAATGCAAAGGCATGACCGCATGGGTCCGCCTTGTCCGCATCACCGCAAGAAACCACTGGAATTGCTGTCCTGCCCGCGACGGCCAAATATCTGTCAAACGCCACGGTCACCAAATGCCCGATGGTGGTGAAAAACTCTCTGCTTGATCTGGGCCTAACCGACCGATTCAATTGATCCGGACGGGTAAGAGGATCAGGCGATGATGGGTCGGCAAGAGGTTCAGGAAGCGCTGTTTTACCGATTCCGCATCGAGGATCGCGGCCCCGCCGATCATCTTTTGCGCCGTACTGACTGGTTGCTGGACTTCGGCGTAATCCGCCACGAGTTGGAAGCCCTTTACAGCCATACTGGCCGCCCATCGGTCGATCCCGAACTGATGATCCGCATGTTGTTGATTGGCTATCTATACGGCATCCGCTCGGAACGGCGGCTGGTGGACGAGGTTCATCTCACTCTCGCCTACCGCTGGTTCTGCCGCCTTGGGCTCGAAGGCCGCGTGCCGGATCGATCCACTTTTTCCAAGAACCGCCATGGCCGATTTTCTGGCGGCGATATCCTGCGACGGGTGTTCGAATTGGTCGTTGATCGCTGCGCGGCTTTTGGATTCGTCGGCGGGCAAGCAGCGGCGGTTGACGGCAGCACCATCGCGCCTGATGCCAACCGCGAGCGGAAGGGCAACCTTCGCTACAGAAACCCTGATCCATGCCAACGGACCCCAACCAAAGCGCCTGTCATTCCTTGACCGCTGGCTGACGCTGTGGATCTTCCGCGCGATGGCCCTTGGCATCTTGCTCGGCACGGTCTTTCCACATCGGCGCCGTCCAGAGAGGCGCGCCGCCTCGTGTCAACTTTTGGGGTGCCTTCAGCCGCGATAGATCAGCGCCGGGTCGCCGCCGACGGCGCCCTCGGCGCTGAGAACGGAATCGAGCCGCGCGCGCCCAGGCGATTTCCGGCAAACCGGATCGGTCGCCGAGGCGTCATCCAGAATTGCCATCGCCTGACACCGGCAGCCACCAAAATCGATATCGCGTCGGTCGCAAGTTCGACAGAGATCGGGCATCCAGTCGGTACCGCGATAAGCCTGAAACGCGGACCCCCGATACCAGATTTCGGTGAGTGATGCCTCAGCGACGTTCTGAAAGCGAAGCCCCGGAATCGTTTGCGCTGCATGGCAGGGCAGGACGGTACCATCAGGCGCGATATTGAGGCCGGTTGACCCCCATCCACCCATGCAAGCCTTTGGAAAGTCGGCATAGTAATCCGGTGGTACAAAGTCGATCACCGGTCCGCCAAGACGGGCCAAGCGCGCTTCGGCGACGATCTGCTTGGCCTTTTCGACCTGCTCGCGCGTCGGCTGCAAGGCTGCGCGGTTCTTCAGCGCCCAGCCCTGGAACTGAACGCAGGCCACCTCGATCCGCCTTGCACCCAGACGCTCGGCCAGCAAAAGTGTCTGAGGCAGGTCGTCGAGGTTCAACCGGTGCATCACGGCGTTGAGGGTCAGCGGCAAGCCAAGCTCTGCGATGTGGTCTGCCAGCTCCATTTTTCGGGCAAACCCGCCTTTATAGCCGCCGACCCTATCGGCAACGTCAGGTGTGACGCCCTGCACCGAAAGCTGGATATGGTCGAGCCCGGCGGCCTCCAGTGCCTCAAGCCGGGCACGGGTCAGGCCGATGCCCGAGGTGATGAGGTTTGTGTAAAGCCCGGCTGCGCGCGCATGGCCGACCAGTGCCTCCAGATCACGCCGCGCAGCCGGCTCGCCGCCAGAGAGGTGCAGCTGGAGCACGCCGAGATCGGCGGCTTCGGCAAACACGCGGGCCCAGGTATCTGTCGGAAGCTCGGCTGCTTTGGCGGTAAGTTCCAGCGGGTTGGAGCAATAGGGGCAGGCAAGCGGGCAGCGGTGCGTCAGTTCCGCGAGCATGGCGATGGGCGGATTGATTCTCGGTTCAGGCATCGGTCATGTCCACAAGGCGCTTGGCTGCCAGGTCGGTGAGAAACTCGGCGACGTCCTCTTGCACGGCCCCGACCGGTGCGCCGTAACGCGCGGCCAGCATTGCCGATATGTCCGCCACCGAACGTTCTCCGTCCACCTCCGACAACACTGCGGCGCCGATTTCGTCGAGCATCAGTGCACGTTCGGGACCAAGCAGCACTTCAGTGTTGCGCACCCGATCGTGATGCATCCGCACTCCCCTTGGCAATGAGGGGATTGCCGCCGCGGTCACGCGATGACCCCGTCGCCAGGGCGCCAGGCACCCGGCGGAATGTTTCCGGGAGCCACATAGGCGGAGTAAAGCGCATCCAGTTGCGCCCAGAGCACTTCGGTCTTGAACGTCAGCGCAGCAGCGGCGGCGTCCTGATCTGCTGCGGTTATGGCGTGATCCAGCACCCAGCCAAGACCAAAGGCCACATCCTTTGGCGCCTCGTCCAGGCGATGGCGGAAGTAGGCGATCGTCTCGGTCGTAGCGAACGCGTAGTTTTCCAGCAGCCCGGTGATCCTTTCAGCATGAATCTTCGGCGCGAAAAGCTCGGTCAGTGATGAGGCCACGGCCTTGAGCAGCGGTTCGTCGCGCACGTAACGGACATAGGCATCCACGGCGAAGCGGGTTGCGGGCAGCACCCCCCGGGCTGAAGCCACGTAGTCGCGGTCAAGCCCCACCGCCTCGGCGAGCCTGAGCCATCGGGCGATGCCGCCCTCGCGCATGGCGGTACCATCGTGATCCTCGATCCGTGACCGCCAGGCGCGGCGAAGGGCAGGGTCCTCAACCCGGCTCATGAAGGCCGCGTCCTTCATCGGGATGCGGCTTTGGTAGTAATACCGGTTGATCACCCAGGCACGAACCTGGTCGATCGAGCAGCCACCAGAGTGCAGCAAATGATGGAACGGGTGCTTGTCGTGGTAGCGTTCGTTGCCGATCGCGCGCAGCCGCGTCTCGAATACTGCACGGACGGTTGCCATGTCATTCATAGCCGAAACTCCAATCCGTCCTGCGCGACGGTCCAGCCGTGTGCGCTGACTTCGGCGCGTTCGGGGCTGTCGGGTTGCAGGACTGGGTTCGTGTTGTTGATGTGGACATAGACCTTGCGACAGTCCGTGAGGCCGGCGAGGCGCACAAGGCTGCCGGTGTCGCCCGACATCGCGATGTGCCCCATGCGACCACCGGTCTTGCCACCAGTGCCGGTGACGGCCATTTCGTCGTCTGCCCACACAGTACCGTCGAATAGAACAAGATCGCCGTCCGACAGTTGCGTGACAAGCCAGTCCGGAATGTCGGCACAGCCGGGCACATAGTAAAGTCGCTTCGCCCCATCGCTGATACGAAGCGCGATCGTCTGTTCACCGATCACGTTTGTCTGCGGGGCGTCGCCTTCCAGGTACAGTGCGACCTTTCCCGGCACCGCGAAGGCGGTGACCGTCAGGCCCTCGACCGGGCTGAACTCTGCGCCAAGCATGATCGTCCGACGGTCGACCAAAGCCGGGTCGAGGACACCGAAGACTGTGTTCGCGGCAAGCACCGACAAAGTCTCGGCTGTGGCATGGATGACGAAAGGGGTCTTCTCACGAAGCGTCAGAAGGCCCGCGATGTGATCAACATCGGCATTCGTCAGAACCACACTCCGGATCGGACTTCCCCGCAGCGAAGGGGGGTGTAGTGCCACGCAACTTTCGATCTGATCGCGGATATCTGGCGAAGCATTCAGCACTACCCAGCCCACGCCATCTGACGATACTGCCACGGATGACTGAGTCATCCGTGGCAGAAGACCGGACCGAGCGCTTTCACAGTTCCGGCAGGCGCAGTTCCATTGCGGAAGCCCGCCGCCGGCGCCCGCCCCGAGCACGGTCACCCGCATCAGAACGCGTCAGAACGGTTCGCGACTGTCGTCCTCGGACGGGCCATACATATTGATTTCCATGCCGCAACGAATTTCAACGGCCTTCGGTTTCGCCCATTTCATGTCATGTCCTCCCATGGATATGGAAAGGATACGGTAACGGTAACTCATGGTCTGGCAAATAGGACCAAAGGAGGAGATGGCAAGCCGCCGCCTGTCGAGATGCAGGCGTAGACGTCCGGTTGTCAGCCTCTGGCGTGATCTCGTCGAGGTCCTCGTCCACATCCTGCAGACGCCGGGCCACTGGCAGGTCCGCGCCTGCGCTCTCGTCGATAAAGGCGCGCCCGCGCGCCATGTCCAACGGCACGCCCCAGCCGCGCATCAGATCAGGAAGTAGTTGAACCGGCTGAAGTGATCGCCAGCGTCTGAGGCACGACGGGCCCAGTCGGCGGCATCGTGCGGACTTTCCGCCGCGCCAAGGCCGTTGTCGTGAAGCGGGCTCATCCAGGGCACCGCTCCGGTCCAGCCATCGTTGACACAGGCCTCGTGCATGGCACGCGCCTAGGTGTGCCTCCCGGACTTGGCAGTCCATGCAGCGCACAGCGCAGTTTGTCATCGAAGTCCGGCCGCGTGCGACCTTATCGATCACGCGGTTCGATGCAGTTCGCCGGGGTTCAGCACGCCGTACTCGTCTGCGAATGACGGGGCCGCAGCGAGAACGAGGGCAAGGATCAGGCGTGTCATCATGGACTTTCCAATGAAACGCGACGGGCGGTCATGCGCCACCCCGTACCGGCAGCAGCAGAACCCGCAGCCACCTTCGCTCAAGCGGGCGCAACGTCACCGGCGGCGGCCCGATCCAATTGCGGGGATCTTTGACTCGAAGCCCGTGCCCATGCGGGAAGTGGCGCCGGGACTGTGCTCTGTCGCCGTTCTCGGTTGGCTTTGTTGCACAAATGCGATGAAGGATTCACCTCGCGGATCCGGCCTGTTAGTCAGGGGGTATGAGCAAACCGAACACGCCCACCTGCCGCACCTCGCACTGGGATGACTACAACGCGGCGCTTGCGAGGCGTGGATCGCTGACGATCCATTGGCCGGCAGGCGATTGCCTGCAATCGCCGTAAGGCTGGTTCGATCCCGGGACGTAGTGGCTGGCCGCACCGACCGGCGAGCGCGTCCGTCAGCCCGTCTTCACGG